>JAHDYM010000008.1 GCA_023383705.1 Gammaproteobacteria bacterium
ATCGCTGAGCCCGAGGCCGCCGTCCTCCACGGCTTCCACCATGAACAGCACCAGCAGGGCGCGCATGCCGTAGTAGCTGAAGCGCTCCCATAATTCGGTGAAGAACAGGGTGCGCAGTCCGGCCGGATGATGTGCACCCCCCAGTTTTCCGCCGTGCCTGGCTCCGGGATGCGTGTTGTCCATGCCGGATCGGCCTCAGGCCGCCTTGTCGCCGACGTCGGCCGGGGTCCGGGCCGGCCGCGACATCAGCCGCGCCATCAGGATGCCGCCCTCGTAGAGCAGGTACATCGGAATGGCCAGCAGCGTCTGGGAGAAGACATCTGGCGGTGTCAGCAGCATGCCGACCACGAAGCAGCCGAGGAAAATGTACTGACGATTCTTCGTCAGCGTATCGATGCTCACGATGCCGATCACCACCAGGAGCACGGTGGCAACTGGTACCTCGAAAGCGATGCCGAAGGCGATGAACAGCACGAGGACGAAGTCCAGGTAGCTGTTGATGTCGGTCATGACCTGTACGTTGTCGGGCGCAGAGGCCGCAAAAAATCCGAACATGACCGGGAAAATCACGAAGTAGGCAAACAGCACGCCGATGTAGAACAGCACCACGCTCGACACCAGCAGCGGCACCGCGAACCGCTTTTCCCGGCGGTACAGGCCGGGCGCGACAAATGCCCAGATCTGGTAGATCACCGCCGGGATGGCCAGCATGATGGCCACATAAAAGCTGGTCTTGAATGGCGTCAGGAAAGGCGAAGCCACTTCGGTTGCGATCATCGACGAACCGGCCGGCAGCTTGGCCATCAGCGGACTGGAAACGGCGCTGAAGATATCCCGGCTGAAGGGCAGCAGACAGACGAAAACGGCGAGCACCGCGCCACCGGCCTTCAGCAGGCGGGAGCGCAGCTCCAGCAGATGCGACATCAGGCTGGCTTCGGGCAGTTCTTCCGGAGCCTCGGCGTGCTTGTCCTCAGCCATGCGGTGGCAGCTGGTCCGGTGGTGACTCCGCAGCCGCGGTATTTGCTGCCAGGGCCTCGGCAGCCAGCTCCTCGGCTGCTTCAGCGGTGGAGGGTGGTTCGGTGGTCTTCGGAATCAGATCCGCCGCACCGGGCCGGCTGAACGCCGGCGGGTTCTGCTCGGCGCCCGATGCGGTGTTTTGCGGTGTGCTGGCCGCCCGGCGCGCTTCGGCTTCGATCTCGTCGCGAATCTGCTCGGAGAAGTTGCGCGCCATCCGGCGCGCCTGGCCGGCATATCGGCCGAGCTGGTCGGCGATTTTCGGCAGCTTCTCGGGACCCAGGACGATCAGGCCGAGGCCGAACAGCAGAGCCAGCTCCCAGAAACCGATTTCGAACATGATCGCCGGACGCTATCGGGAATACTCAGGCCTTGCCGTGATGATCGGCTTCGTGCTTGCGCTCGGCCGACTCGGAAAACTCGGCATCGGCCTGGCCGAGCTGCTTGGTGCTGGCCGGGCCCTGCTCGGCATCGTTCATGGCCTTGCGAAAGCCCTTGACGGCACCGCCGAGGTCCGTGCCGATGTCCTTGAGACGCTTGGTCCCGAAGATGGCGATGACGATGACCAGGATGATCAATAGTTGCCAGATGCTGATACCGCCGAGACCCATGGTGGTCGCTCCCGTAAAACAAAGCCCGTGCGCAGGGCGAAAGGATACTCTAGGCGCCTAGGATAGTCCGATCATTGCGCTGCCGGGTGACAAACATCACGCCTGGGGCGGTTGGTGGCTACCGCTCAAGCCTGTGGAACATGCAGCAAAAAGGTTGCCGGCCCGGTATTGACGAGTTCGATGTCCATGTTTGCACCAAATTCCCCGGTCTGGGTGGAGCAGCCCAGCAATCGGGCGCGGTCCGTGAGTTCCCTGAACAGGGCCACCGCGAGCTCCGGGCTGGCGGCCCGCTCGAAGCCGGGCCGGTTGCCCCGCGAGGTGTCCGCCACCAGGGTGAATTGCGGCACCAGCAGCAACTCGCCGCCCGTGTCCCTGAGGCTCAGGTTCATGCGGTCCTCGGCATCGGGAAAGACCCGGTATGCAAGCAGCCGCTCGGCCAGGCGGCCCGCCTGTGCCGGCCCATCGCCCCGTTCCACCCCGACCAGCACCAGCAGGCCCGGACCGATCCGGGCGATCTGCTGCCCTGCGACCGAAACGGAGGCTTTTTTTATTTCACGATGACTCCAGCACCGAATTTCGCTGGACTACGCCGCAGCCCGATACAGCAGGTTTATCAATGGGTTAGGCGAGTTCAACATATGACGGTGCTTTCTGAAACCTGACCCGGCTTCCGTCCGCTTGGCCCCCATTTGGCTCTTGGAAACGGGTCTTTCCGAGGAGTCATCATGGCTAAGATCAAGCTCACCAAGACCGCCGTTGATGCGGCGCAACCCCAGGCACAGGCCGTCGAACTACGGGATACAGTGGTGCCCGGCTTTTTGTGCAAGATCACCCCGGCGGGCCGCAAGGTGTTCATGCTCCAGTACCGGACGAACACCGGGGAGCGCCGCAAGCCCGCCCTGGGCCTGTTCGGGGAACTGACCGTGGAGCAGGCCCGCGTCATGGCGCAGGACTGGCTGGCCGAGGTTCGCCGGGGCGGCGACCCTGGCGGTGCCAAGGCCGAGGCACGCAAAGCGCCGACGGTCGAAGCGTTGTGCAAGAAGTTCATGGAGGACTACTCCAAGAAACGCAATAAGGTCAGCACGCAGGAAGGCTATCAGGCGGTCATCGACCGCAATATCGTCCCGCTGCTGGGCCGCAAGAAGGTTCAGGACGTAAAGCGGCCCGACATTGCCGGGCTGATGGAAAAGCTTGCCTACAAGCCGGCCGACGCGAATCACACCTTCGGCGTGCTGCGTAAGATGTTCAACATGGCCGAAGTGTGGGGCTTCCGCCCGGATGGCACCAATCCCTGCCGACATGTCCCCATGTTCCCGGCCGGCAAGGCTACCCGTCTCATCAATGACGAGGAAATGGCGCGCATCTTCCGCCATTTGGAGCATCTGGAGGCCGAGGGGCTGGAGAACTACGTCATTCCGCTGGCGATCCGGCTGCAATTCGAGTTCGCCGGTCGCCGTTCCGAAATCTGCAAGCTCGAATGGGACTGGATCGACTTCCAGAACCGGCGCGTCGTCTGGCCCGACAGCAAGACCGGCGGCATGTCCAAGCCTTTGAGCGAAGAAGCCCACCGGCTGCTTTCGACTGCCCCTCGCCGGGAAGGTAGCCCCTACGTTCTGCCGTCGCCCAACGACCCGACCAAACACCTAACCTATGGCGAGCACTACGGCGGCTGGACTCGGGCGCTCAAGGCAGCTGGCGTGCCGCACGTCGGCACGCATGGTATCCGCCACCGCTCCGCGACCGATATTGCCAATTCGGGTATCCCGGTCAAGGTCGGCATGGTGCTGACGGCGCACAAGACCGTGGCGATGTTCATGCGCTATGTCCACACCGAGGACAAGCCGGTTCGGGAAGCGGCCGAACTGGTGGCGAGCCGGCGCAAGACGATCACCGGCACCAAACGCCCCCCTGCTGCGGAGGCGACGGCATGACCAGGCGCAAGGAATCCATCGCGTCGCCTACAGCGCCTTCGGCGCTGCTGGGCGACATTCGGGCGCTGATCGAAGCTGCGCGCAAGCGCGCCGCTTCGGCGGTGAATAGCGAGCTGTCGATGCTCTACTGGCGCATCGGCCAGCGCATCCATACGCAGGTCTTGGAAGGTCGGCGGGCCGACTACGGCGAGGAAGTCGTGTCCACGCTGGCGGTGCAACTGGTGAAGGAGTACGGCGGCAGCTTTTCGGTCAAGAATCTGCGCCGGATGGTGCAGTTCGCCGTCGCCTACCCGGACGAGCGAATTGTCGTATCACTGATACGACAATTGAGCTGGACGCACTTCATCGCCTTGATTCCGCTGAAAGACCCGCTTATGCGGGACTACTACGCGCAGATGGCGAGCGCCGAACGCTGGAGCGTGCGGACGCTGCGCGAGCGCATTGACTCGATGCTGTACGAGCGCACGGCGCTGTCCCAAAAGCCCGAAGAAACCATCGCGCAGGAGTTGGCGACCCTGCGCGATGCGCAACGCATGACGCCGGCGCTGGTCATGCGCGACCCGTACATTCTCGACTTCCTGGGCCTGCGGGATAGCTGGCAGGAAGGCGACTTGGAAGCCGCGATCATCCGCGAAATGGAAGCCTTCCTGCTGGAGCTTGGCGCGGGCTTTTCCTTCGTTGCCCGGCAGAAGCGCATCCCGATTGACGACGAGGATTTTCACCTTGACCTGCTTTTTTACAACCGCAAGCTGCGGCGGCTGGTGGCCGTCGAATTGAAGATCGGAGAGTTCAAGGCAGCGTACAAGGGGCAGATGGAGCTTTACCTGCGCTGGCTGGACAAGCACGAGCGGGAGCCGGAAGAAGCCTCGCCGCTGGGAATCATCCTCTGCACGGGCAAGAAGCGCGAACAAATCGAACTGCTGGAATTGGACAAGTCGGGCATCCACGTCGCCGAGTACCTGACCACCTTGCCGCCGCGTGCGGTGTTGGGCGAACGGTTGCAGCAGGCGACCGAGCGGGCGCGCTTACAGATCGAACAGCGCACACAGGACACGAAGTAGGCCAAGCAGCATTCGTGCGTCCTGGCGTGCCGCCGTCGGGTTCGCGGGCTGCACCCCGCGTTTCGCTCCGAATCACAGTCATCCCGTTTGCCTACCCGCATGCGCCTGATGCCCAGCACACCCAGGTGCATGACGTAGCGCCCTCCTGATTCTGCGCAGGATCAGGCAGACAGGATTTGCCCCGCTATGGCGGCCAGCACAACCACCAGCACCGGCGGCAAGCGTCCATAGACCAGCAGGCCGAAGGCGGCCAAGGCCAGAGCGAAATCGGTGCGTCCGTGGATGGCGCTCGTCCATACCGGGTCGTAGAGCGCGGACAGCAGGATGCCGACCACGCCTGCGTTGATACCCGCCATTGCAGCCTGGATGCCCTGGCGGTGGCGCAGCCGCTGCCAGAACGGCAGCGTGCCGATCAGCACGAGGAAGGCCGGCACGAAGATCACGACCAGCAGCACCAGTCCACCAAGCCAGCCGTGCAAGGGCCAGTCGGCCACAGTGCCGAGATAGGCCGCGAAGGTGAACAGCGGCCCCGGTACGGCCTGCGCCGCACCGTAACCGGCCAGGAAATCGGCATTGCCGACCGCGCCGGTCGAGCCGGTGACTGCTTGCAGCAGCGGCAACACAACATGGCCGCCACCGAACACCAGTGCGCCGGCGCGGAAGAAGCCGTCGATCAGCGCAGCCATCGTCGAGCCGCTGGTCGCCGCCCACAGCGGCAGACCAAGCAGCAACGCGGCTAGCAAGCCCAATGCCATCGCGCCTGTACGGCGCGACACCGCATATGAGGCCAGGTGCGCTGCCGGCAGCGGCGGCAGTTGCAGCCACCAGCGACCGATCAGGCCCGTCATGACGATGGCCGCGACTTGCACCCAGGCCGACGGCAGCAATAGTGTCAGCAACGCGGCCAGGATCGCTAGCGCGGCGCGGGGCCGGTCGGGGCACAGCGTTTTCGCCATGCCCCACACCGCTTGCGCCACCACGGCGACGGCAACCACTTTCAAGCCATGCACCCAGCCGGCTTCAGCGAGCGCGTGGTATTCGGAAATGCCGTAGGCGAACAGGATCAGTACGAGCGCCGAGGGCAACGTGAATCCGACCCAAGCCGCCAGTGCGCCCCACCCACCAGCACGGCCCAAGCCAAGCGCCATGCCGACCTGGCTGCTGGCCGGCCCCGGCAGGAACTGGCACAGCGCGACCAGATCGGCGTAGCTGCGATCGTCCAGCCAGCGGCGACGCTCGACGAACTCCGTGCGGAAGTAGCCCAAGTGCGCGATTGGCCCGCCGAAGGAGGTCAGCCCCAGCCGCAGAAAAACCAGAAAAACGCGCCAGGCGTTGTCGCGCTCTGCGGCTGGCTCTGGCATCAAATCGACTCCTGTTTCATGCGCTTGGACAACGCTTCGGCGCTTTCCTTGCGCTCGCTGTACCGATCCACCAGATACGGTGCCGCGTCGCGCGTGAGCAGCGTGAACTTCATCAGTTCTTCCATCACGTCCACAATGCGGTCGTAATAGGCCGAGAGCTTCATGCGCCCGGTTTCATCGAACTCCTGATATGCCTTGGCGACCGAAGACTGGTTCGGGATGGTCAGCATCCGCATCCAGCGACCCAGCACGCGCATCTGGTTGACCGCATTGAATGACTGCGAGCCGCCTGATACCTGCATCACTGCCAGCGTCTTGCCCTGGGTCGGGCGCACCGCTCCGGAAGACAGTGGAATCCAGTCGATCTGCGTCTTCATCAGGCCGGTCATCGCGCCGTGGCGCTCCGGCGAGCACCACACCATGCCTTCCGTCCATTGCGCCAGTTCGCGCAGTTCCTTGACCTTCGGATGATCGTCGCCGGCATCGTCCACCAGCGGCAGGCCCGACGGGTTGAAGAACCGTGTTTCGCCGCCGAGCGCACGCAGGATGCGCGCCGCTTCTTCGGCGGCAAGGCGGCTGTACGAGCGCTCACGCAGCGAACCGTAGAGCAGCAGGAAGCGCGGCGCGTGCGTGGCGCGTTCGGGTGTCAGGAGCCGTTCCTTGTCCGGCTGCTGGAACAGCGTGGCATCAAGGTTCGGCAGGCCGATACGAGTATCAGACACGCTGCCCCTTTGCATCCACTACCGCCTCGCCGTCTTCCTTGTTGAACGCGCCGCGCTGCGGATTCGGCAGAATGTCCAGCACGGTTTCCGAGGGGCGGCACAGCTTCGTGCCCAGAGGCGTGACCACGATGGGCCGGTTCATCAGGATCGGATGTTGCCCGATGGCATCGAGCAACTGATCATCCGTCCATTTCGGGTCGGCCAAGCCCAACTCCGCATAGGGCGTGCCTTTCTCGCGCAGCACCTCGCGCGCGCTCAGGCCCGCGTCCGCCAACAGCTTGACCAGCGTTTCACGCGTCGGTGGCGTCTTCAGGTACTCAATGACCGTGGGTTCCTCGCCGCTGTTGCGAATGAGGGCCAGCACATTGCGCGAGGTGCCGCGGTAATCCCCCCATTTTTAACGGTCGTTAAACGTAGAGGCTAAGCGGCCAAGGCCATTTTCTGAATTGGTGTAATGCCGCCCAAGGCCATATTTGGCCGTTCGTGATTGTAAGTCCAGAGCCAGCGTGTGGCGAAGTCCTGGATATCAGACACAGAATCAAATAAGTGATGAGCTAACCAGTCGTAGCGCACCGTGCGGTTATATCGTTCGATATAGGCGTTTTGCTGCGGCTTACCTGGTTGGATAAACTGTAATTTGATATGGTTCTTTTCCGCCCAGCCCATCAGTGCAGAACTTGCGTATTCCGGGCCGTTGTCGCAGCGAATTACCTTTGGTTTGCCGCGCCACTCTATGACCTGTTCAAGCGAACGAATCACTCGTAAAGCGGGCAGCGAGAAGTCCACATCAATGCATAGGCCTTCGCGGTTGTAGTCGTCGATAACATTGAACAGCCGGATGCTGCGACCGTCGGCCAACTGGTCGTGCATAAAGTCCATCGACCAGATTTCATTAGGTGCGTACGGTACCGCCAAGGGCTCTGGTTGTTCCCGCACCAAGCGTTTACGCGGTTTGATACGCATGTTTAACTCCAGCTCACGGTAAATGCGGTATATGCGCTTGTGGTTCCACTTGAAGCCTTTGACGTTGCGCAGATACAGGTAGCACAAGCCGAACCCCCAGTTCCGTTGGTTGTGGGTCAAACGAAGCAGCCAGTCGGCTATCTGCTGATTGTCGCTGCTTAACTTGGATTGATACCGATAGCATTTCTCGCTAATGCTAAATGCGCTGCAAGCCAGACGAATGCTGACGGCGAACTGCTTGACCGCTCGTTGCGCCATCTCACGTCGGTGAGATGGCTTCACCACTTTTTTCAATGGCCTCCTTCAGGATTTCAGCCTTGAGCCGTTCCTCTGCATACATCTTTTTTAGCCGGGCGTTCTCTGCTTCCAGCTCTTTCATGCGTGACATGAGGCCAGCATCCATGCCGCCGTACTTGGCGCGCCATTTATAGAACGTGGCACTGCTCATACCGTGCTCTCGGCAAAGCTCCGGTACCGGCGTACCCGCCTCGGACTGCTTGAGGATGGCAATTATCTGACTGTCGGTAAAGCGTGAGGTCTTCATGCAAAATTTCCTGAATACTTCTGTTAGAAAATTCTACCTTTAAGACCGTTCCTTTTCTGGGGGGAATACCCCGCAGTTCGGGTTGTGATAGATCGTGATGTTGCTCATGGGTTTCTCTCAGTTCGTTGCGTGGCCGCGCTCGTACCAGCCGCGCGAGCGGTTGACCACGCGCACCACCAGCAGCATCACCGGCACCTCGATCAGCACACCCACCACGGTGGCCAGCGCCGCGCCGGAATGGAAACCGAACAGGCTGATGGCCGCGGCCACGGCCAGCTCGAAGAAGTTGCTCGCGCCGATCAGGGCCGACGGGCCGGCGACGCAGTGTTGCTCGCCTGTCTTGCGGTTGAGCCAATAGGCCAAGCCGGAATTGAAGAACACCTGGATCAGGATCGGCACCGCCAGCATGGCGATGACCAGCGGCTGTTGCAGGATGGCCTGACCCTGGAAGGCGAACAGCAGCACCAGCGTCAGCAGCAGCGCGGCGATGGACAGCGGGCCGATGCGTTCAAGGGCGCGGTCAAATGCGGCCTGGCCCCGGCGCAGCAGCGCCCGCCGCCAGAGCTGCGCGACGATGACCGGGATAACGATGTAGAGCGCCACCGATATCAGCAGCGTGTCCCACGGCACGCTGATGGCCGACAAGCCCAGCAGCAGGCCGACGATGGGCGCGAAGGCGAACACCATGATGGTGTCGTTCAGCGCCACTTGCGACAGCGTGAACACCGGATCGCCACCCGTCAGCCGGCTCCAGACGAACACCATCGCCGTGCAGGGCGCGGCGGCCAGCAGGATCAGGCCGGCCACGTAGCTGTCGAGTTGGTCGGCCGGCAGCCACTCGGCGAAGACGTGCCGAATGAAGATCCACGCCAGCAGTGCCATCGAGAACGGCTTGACTGCCCAGTTGACGAATAGCGTCACACCGATGCCGCGCCAGTGCTGTTTGACCTGGCCGAGCGCACCGAAATCCACCTTGAGCAGCATTGGGATCACCATGACCCAGATCAGCACGCCGACCGGCAAATTGACTTGGGCGACTTCCATGCGGCCGATGGCCTGAAACATGCCGGGCGCGAACTGGCCGAGCGCGATGCCGGCGACGATGCACAGCAGCACCCACACGGTCAGGTATCGCTCGAACACGCTCATGGCAGGTGCGGCCGGAACGCGGCTGGCGGAGGCACTGGCGGTCATGGCAGCCTCACTTGCGGCCAATGTCGTGCAGCTCGCGCTGCAAGGACATGGCATCGAGGCGCTGGAGGGGCAGCGACAGGAACAGTTCGATGCGCCGGCGCAGCGTGATGGCCGCGTCCATGAACGCCTTGCGCTGTTGTTCCTCGGTGCCTTCGACGGCGGCCGGGTCGGGCACGCCCCAATGCGCCGAGACGGGCTGGCCCGGCCACAGCGGACATGCCTCGCCGGCGGCGTTGTCGCAGACGGTGAAGATGAAGTCGAACACCGGCGCACCGGGAACCACGAATTCGTCCCAACTCTTGCTGCGGTAGCCCGTGGTCGGCAGGCGCAGGCGCTCCAGCGTGGCGAGTGCCAGCGGATGCACTTCGCCCTTCGGGTGGCTGCCGGCCGACCAGGCACGGAAGCGGCCTTGGCCCAGCTCATTGAGCAAGCCTTCGGCGAGGATGGAACGGGCCGAATTTCCCGTGCAGATGAACAGTGCGTTATAGGTGGTGTCGGTCATGGCTTCAGCAGTTGCAGTTAGGGGGTTCGGAAACCTCGCAGACGCCGCCCTGGCAGCAATGCTCGGTCAGGTAGCCGATCAGGCCGTTCATGTGACCGTACTCGGCGCGGTAGATCAGGTTGCGGCCCTGCTGCTCGATGGAAACGAGGCCAGCGTGGGCCAGTTCCTTCAAGTGGAAGGACAAGGTATTGCGGGCCACGCCGAGCTGATCGGCGAGGACGCTGGGCGTGCGTCCTTCCGGCCCGGCGATGACCAGGGCGCGGAATACACGCAGTCGTTGCGTGTGGGCCAGCGCACTCAGGGCGGAAACGGCTTGATCTTCATTCATTATTCGATGATACAACAATTATGGAATCAATAAAAAGAAGAAAGGAAAACACGGCTTGGTGGCGTCCCGGCGTGCCGCCGCCGGGTTCGCGGGCTGCGCCCCGCGCTTCGTGCCGAATCGCGGCCATCCGGCTTTGACCCCTGACGCCTTCGGCCCTGGCGGGCCTGCGCGTTCCGCTTGCACAAAGGCGGGTGTGTGCATTGGACGGGTGTGGGCGGTCTTGCTGTTCCCTTCACCGTATCACGGCGTTCTCGCCGTCAAGGGCTTCGGGCCGATGGCCCTTGCGTCCTGGCGGCCGTCTTACGCCCCCTGACTGCTTGCGCTGCGCCGTGCTTCCCACGGTTCCGGGCAATTCCGCCCGAGCAACCGGAGCACGATCATGTCGCAACTGTCCTTTTCCTCGTTCGATTCCTCGCTGATGGTGCGTGACGCGCAGGGCCGCTACCTGCTGGCGACCGCCGAGCAAATTCTGGAGGCCGCGCGCCAGGCCATCGAGCGCAAGATGCAACGCGGTACGTCGTTCACGTCGCCGGCGGCGGTCAAGGAGTACCTGCGCGCCAAGCTGGCCGGCTTCGAGCATGAGGTGTTCGCGGTGCTGTTCCTCGATACGCACCATCGGTTGATCGAATACGCCGAGATGTTCCGAGGCACCATCGACGGCGCATCGGTGTACCCGCGCGAGCTGGTCAAGGAGGCGCTGCGGCATAACGCGGCGGCGGTCATCGTTTCGCACAATCACCCGAGTGGCAACCCCGAGCCATCGCAGGCCGACAAAGTGCTTACGCAGCGGCTTAAGGAGGCGCTGGGGCTGGTGGACGTGCGCGTGCTGGATCACGTCATCGTCGCGGGCACCGACACCACATCGTTTGCCAAACGCGGCCTGATCTGACCGCAGGGGGCTTCGGCCCCTTTTTGCTGCGCCCGGTGGCCCAGCACTAGCTAGTCCTCGCAGGTCTGATGCTCAGGCCGCCGCAACCTGAACCATCTCGTCGTAATGTTTCTTGTCCACTTCCTCCATCCACTGAAAAATGTGCCCAATGACGCTATGGCTTTCGCCAGCCAAGTTCTCTGCCGACTCCTCTGTTATCTCTATTACGTCGCTATGCGAATATTTATTGATAAAGCGGTAAATTTTCTCTTTGAGTTCTGGCGTCGTAACGGCGCAACCCTTCAGCCCAACATCCATTAGCTGGCTGATGTTGCTCCTCCGCATTGGGTATTTAAAGGTGAAAAACGACTCCAAAAGCTTGCGTGCGAGGTTCGCCGTCAAGAATGCTTCATCTCTGTTAAGAGTCGTATGTGCCCTGTATTCGTAGAGCTTCTTGAAGATATAGTGGTACTCCGAACCATAATTCTTCAGAGAGTCGTCGGCATCCACGAGTAAGGAGTGGCGGGGGGAGCCGGGTGGCGCATCCAAGCGATAAAAGAAACAATTCTCGGCCTTGCCTTTGTCAACTCGGTTCCGATTTGTTCCAGTGAACCAGTCTCTCACTAGCTTGAAGTACGTGAAGTTATGAGTCAACACAAAAAGTTGTTTAGCTTCAGCGCATTGAGTTCTTAGAAACGAATAGGCATGAAACAAGTGATTTGAAGGTCCTATCCGTAATTCTGTGGGCGAGGCGGTTTAGAACTTTCATTGCCGTCGATCAGCCCTTGGCCAGTGTAAACCGGTCGCCGTACAGAATGGCGAACTGGTTCATGGCCGTCTTCCAGTCAAAGGCTCTGCGCACGGATTTGTTCAGCACGTTGCGCAACGCCAGCCACAAGAGCTTGATCGCCGACTCATCATTCGGGAAGTGCCCCCGGGTCTTGATGATCTTGCGCAGCTGCATGTTCAGGCTCTCGATCGCGTTGGTCGTGTAGATCACCCGCCGGATGTCGGGCGGGAACACGAAGAACGGCGTGACGTGCTCCCAGGCCAGCGTCCAGGACCGCACGATCGAGGGGTACTTGAGGCCCCAGGGGCTACGGGCAAAGGCCTCCAGCTCCTCTCGGGCCGCCTCGTCGCTGACCGCCGTGTAGATCGGCTTGAGGGCCTGGGCCACCAGCTTGCGATCCTTCCAGCTCGCATAGTCCAGGCTGTTGCGGATCAAGTGCACGATGCAGGTCTGCACCGTGGTCCTGGGGAACACGGTGTTGATCGCTTCGGCCAGGCCCTTGAGGCCATCGACCACGGCGATCAGGATGTCCTGGCAGCCGCGGGTCTTCAGCTCATTGAACACCTTGAGCCAGAACTTGGCCCCCTCGGTCTGCTCGATCCACAGGCCCAGTACATCGCGCTGGCCGTCGGCCTGCACGCCCAGCGCCAGGTACACCGCCTTGTTGGTGACCCCGCCGTCGGTGCGGATCTTGACCCGCAGTGCATCAAAGAACACCACCGGGTACATCTGCTCCAGTGGCCGGCTCTGCCAGGCCAGCGCTTCGGCCATGACCTCGTCGGTCACCGAGCTGATGAAATCCGGCGACACCTGCGTGCCGTAGCTCTCGGCGATAAAGCCCTGGATCTCTCGCACGCTCATGCCGCGGGCATACATCGCGATGATCTTGTCGTCGAAGCCGGTGAAGCGCCGTTCGTGCTTGGGGATCAGGATCGGCTCGAAACTGCCGGCCCGATCCCGCGGCACCTCGATCCGCACGGCACCCTTGTCCGTCAGTACCGTCTTGCCACTGGCGCCGTTGCGCTCGTTGGTCTGACCGTCAGGCTTGTCCTCACCGGGCTTGTAGCCCAGGTGCTGGCTCAGCTCCGCGTTCATCATCCGTTCGATCACGGCCTTCTGGAACGACAGAAACAGGTCCTGCACCTCCGCGGCAGACATCGGCCTCTGCGGCAGATGCTCGATCAGCTCAGGCGGCAACTGGGGCAATGGTCCCCGCTCGGCGGCCTGGGCCGCAATCGTTCTCTTCTTGCTTGGCATATCCATGATCTTCCCTCATGTTATGCCTCGCCCACAAAATCCCGGATAGACTCGATTTGAATCGAAACTTGAGACCGGATCATCAACGACGACAATCGTGTCCTTGATGTTGTTTCCGTTCTCTTTGAGCTTCGTGATGAAGTACACAAATGCAATCGCAGTCTTCTCACCTTCGCTCAAATTCCCATCATGCTCACCCACTCCATTTCTGATGATCTCATAGCCTTTCTTCTTTTGATTGAAGCTCAAGCAAAGCTCTGAGCGGCCAATGAAGCGATGCAATATGTCGTTGAACTCCTTAGCCCCAACCGTCTCATTCGAGAGCAGCGCCTCTATGGCTCCGACCTCTTGACCAAGTTTTTCAATTGCTGTGTGATCGTTCTTTGCTTCTGATTCTAGGTCATTGCATTTCTTCTCACTGCCAGCATAGTCAAATTCTTGCACCTCAGCCGCCGCAAAGTGAAGCTCCAGTGCCACTTTGCTTTTTGAGGTTTCAGCTTTGAAGTTTGAAGTCTTGTTGTTGTGCTTTCCGACGAGCGTGACGATCGACTTCAGGATCTCATTGAAGCTCTTGACGTCCTCTTCAAGCACGTCCGAGATTTGAATGTCTGTCTTTGCAGGGTCTGTAATTTTTGCTTTCAGAGCTTCCCGCCATCCTTCGATTTGCTGGTCGATCTTATTAGCAGCAGATGTGTATTCCTTCTGAAGCCTCTCAGCCTCGGCCGTTAGCTCTTTATAAAACTCCGTCGTTGCGGGCAAATGATTAGCCGGAGCGCCCTGAGATTCAATCCAAGTTGCGGCACTCTGAAGTTGATTCTGAAAATCCGTGAATTCTTTGCTGAAGTGGGCAGCAAGTGTCTCGGCACGAAGCTGGGTGAACGGGGAGCCGCAGAACTCGCAGGATTGTGAGTCATGGTGTTTATGGATTTCCAGGCCAGTTTGAACCCATTCACGGATGTCCGGGTTATCAGTCAATCGCTGGACAGCTTGATTGACTGCCGTAGTCCCAATCAAGTCCCTGATGCGACCTGCTGCCTTCTTAAAGTAGTCCGGCTCAATGGCCGTTGAAGCGAAAGTGATGGTTGGAAGCTGATCTGGCTTGGCGGCATTCGTAAGGTCGATAACCTTGTCATCTGGAAGAACCGACTCAGCTTTGATAATGGCCTCGCCATTGCTCTGAATGAAAGCAGAGAGCTTTCGGCGGTCGTAATTCAGGTAGTAGCTATCGCTTGTATCAATCGCCTGAAGTCCTAGCTTCATTTTCTTAGCGGCATTGGTTAGAAATTTCTCCAGTGCTTCACGCTGCTTCTTGATATCGCTTTGTTTTTCGGCGTGAGCTTTATTTTTCGACTGAAGATCTCCTTTTAGCTTCTCCAGTTTTTGCAAGTCATCAATCTTCTCTTTCGCAATGAGAAGAATGCTTTTTACAGATTTATCCCAATCAATGTTCTCATGCACAAATCGTTGATTGAAGACGTGGATATTTAACTGGGATGAAGGGAGTGTGGTTTCCGTGATCGTCGAGCCATCCTCCAAAGCAACTGAAAACTGGCCTGCACTGAAGCGCGGAACCATCGAGCGAAGTTCAAAACAAGAGAACAGATTCGATAAGGTGGACTTGCCTGTTCCGTTCCAGCCATAGACCAGGTTGTACCGACCAAACTGCTGGATCTTCGTTCCATTGAAGTCGCTGAAGATGCCGAACTGCTTGAGACGATTCACGTTCGCTCGCGTATCGGTGATTCATTCTGCTAACCAGTAAGGCAACCCCGCCAGCCTAGCCGGGTCCTCAACGACAGGAGCACGATCATGCGCACCCGTGGCCAGGACCCAACGCTGCCCGAGATGCGCCGCGTGCGGCTGCTGGAGATGGCGGACGCGATGGATATGTTCTGCCAAGGGTTGGTTTGCGCATTCACAGTTCTCCGCAAGAATTGATTGGCTCCAATTCTTGGAGTGGTGAATCCGTTAGCGAGGTGCCGCCGGCTTCCATTCAGGTCGAGGTGGCCCGGCTCCATGCACCGCGACGCAACGCGGGGAGGCAGACAAGGTATAGGGCGGCGCCTACAATCCATGCCAACCCGTTCCATGTGCTCGCCGAGGCGGCATAAATCGCCGTGACGATCAGCGGTCCAATGATCGAAGTTAGGCTGGTAAGAGCCGCGAGCGATCCTTGAAGCTGTCCCTGATGGTCGTCATCTACCTGCCTGGACAGCATGGCCTGCAACGCGGGCATCCCGATGCCGCCGGAAGCGAGAAGAATCATAATGGGGAAGGCCATCCAGCCTCGCGTCGCGAACGCCAGCAAGACGTAGCCCAGCGCGTCGGCCGCCATGCCGGCGATAATGGCCTGCTTCTCGCCGAAACGTTTGGTGGCGGGACCAGTGACGAAGGCTTGAGCGAGGGCGTGCAAGATTCCGAATACCGCAAGCGACAGGCCGATCATCGTCGCGCTCCAGCGAAAGCGGTCCTCGCCGAAAATGACCCAGAGCGCTGCCGGCACCTGTCCTACGAGTTGCATGATAAAGAAGACAGTCATAAGTGCGGCGACGATAGTCATGCCCCGCGCCCACCGGAAGGAGCTGACTGGGTTGAAGGCTCTCAAGGGCATCGGTCGACGCTCTCCCTTATGCGACTCCTGCATTAGGAAGCAGCCCAGTAGTAGGTTGAGGCCGTTGAGCACCGCCGCCGCAAGGAATGGTGCATGCAAGGAGATGGCGCCCAACAGTCCCCCGGCCACGGGGCCTGCCACCATACCCACGCCGAAACAAGCGCTCATGAGCCCGAAGTGGCGAGCCCGATCTTCCCCATCGGTGATGTCGGCGATATAGGCGCCAGCAACCGCACCTGTGGCGCCGGTGATGCCGGCCACGATGCGTCCGGCGTAGAGGATCCACAGGACGGGTGTGGTCGCCATGATCGCGTAGTCGATAGTGGCTCCAAGTAGCGAAGCGAGCAGGACTGGGCGGCGGCCAAAGCGGTCGGACAGTGCTCCGAGAACGGGTGCGCATAGAAATTGCATCAACGCATATAGCGCTAGCAGCACGCCATAGTGACTGGCGATGCTGTCGGAATGGACGATATCCCGCAAGAGGCCCGGCAGTACCGGCATAACCAAGCCTATGCCTACAGCATCCAGGGTGACGGTGCCGAGGATGACGATGAGCGCATTGTTAGATTTCATACACGGTGCCTGACTGCGTTAGCAATTTAACTGTGATAAACTACCGCATTAAAGCTTATCGATGATAAGCTGTCAAACATGAGAATTCGCGAATGAACAAGCTCCAACGCGAGGCCGTGATCCGAACCGCGCTCGAACTGCTTAACGACGTGGGCATGGAAGGTCTAACGACGCGCCGACTGGCTGAGCGCCTCGGGGTGCAACAGCCAGCGCTCTACTGGCATTTCAAGAACAAGCGTGCGTTGCTCGACGCACTTGCCGAAGCCATGCTGACGATAAATCACACGCATTCGACGCCAAGGGATGACGACGACTGGCGTTCGTTCCTGAAGGGCAATGCATGCAGTTTTCGACGGGCGTTGCTCGCTTATCGCGATGGCGCGCGTATTCATGCCGGGACGCGGCCAGCCGCGCCGCAGATGGAAAAAGCCGACGCGCAGCTTCGCTTCCTTTGCGATGCTGGCTTTTCGGCAGGTGACGCGACCTATGCGTTGATGGCAATCAGCTACTTCACCGTCGGCGCTGTTCTTGAGCAGCAAGCTAGCGAGGCAGACGCCGAGGAGCGGGGCGAAGATCAGTTGACCACCTCAGCGTCTACGATGCCGGCGCGCCTACAGAGCGCGATGAAAATCGTCTACGAAGGCGGTCCGGACGCGGCATTCGAGCGAGGCCTGGCTCTCATCATCGGCGGTCTTGAACGGAGTGCTTGCGCAATCTCGCTCCTTTAGGGGCGAGTCAAGCAAGTGGTTTCTACTCTTTTCTTTGCTTCAACGCTTGTGATGTCTTCATGGCTTTTTCGCTGGGCGGTTCGTTCTGGTTGTTGATGTACTCCCGAACAACATCGAGGGCAACCCCTCCGCAAGAAACCACACAGTAGCTTGGCGACCAGAAATGGTTGCCCCAAAGCATTGTTTTTACCCTGTCCCAATACTCTCGCCGGATCATGTAAGACGATTTACCTTTTAACTTGCTGACTAAATTTGAGATTGCCAATTTTGGATGTACGGACACCATCATATGGATGTGATCGTCCTCTCCACCAAACTCCAGTAGCTCACAATCCATCTGCTCACAAGTCTCTTTCATTATTGCCTCAGTCCGTTCAAGCATTTCTTTGGTAAAAACACCACGACGATACTTTGTAACAAAGACTAGATGAACGTTGTTTTTAAAAATGCAGCTTCTACCTGTTCTCCAATCGTACATTATAACCACATGCTAGATTGACAAAGTTTAAGTAAGTGTAATAATTTCAGGTGTAAATAGCAAATAAACGGACATCATGTTAACTGGCATCAAGCTACGCGCTAACCCGACATCTCACCAAAAACTGATCTTGAGTCAGTGGATGGGGTGCGCTCGTAGTATCTGGAATGCCAAGGTAGAAGAAGAGCGTTATTACCGAACCTATGCCCGTAAATATTGCACCATCGGAACTTACGCGCCCATCGACCAGACCACTTCACAATTCAAATCCAAAGAGCTTTCTCCGTGGCTAAGTGAATGCCCTAGTCAAATCTTGCGTAATAGCGCGGTTAACTGGTATCAAACTTATCAGAAATTCATGAGCGGGAAATGCGGCAGGCCAAAGCGAAAACCTAAAACGGACAAAGGAAGCATTTATCTTACCCGTGAAGTGTTCCGTTTCGACCATTGCGATGACGGCAACGTGCGCCTGTTTATTGGGACAAAGACCAACAATATCGGTTATCTGTCCTTTAAGGCACATGGCAAATTTGAGATCCCAAACTCGCTTTATGTGAGAAAAGAGCGCGGCCACTATTATGTGTCATTCTGCTATGAGCAAGGACAGCCTGATCGCAAACTAAGTACCAATGAAGAGCACTTAGCTTTTCTGCAAGGGGCGACCAGAGAATATCTGGAAGAGCACACCATGGGTGTTGACCGAGGCGTGGCGATCCCCGTTTGTGCTGGCGAACAAACCTATGATTTCACCCATAGCCAGAAAAAGAACATGAGCAAAGCAGACCGCTATATCAAGCGATTGCAGCGCAAACTGGCAAGGCAGCAAAAAGGCTCTAACCGCAGAGCCAAGACCAAGCATCGAATTGCGGTTCATCATGCTAAAAAGGCTAACATACGAAATGATTTTGCGCATAAGACCAGTCGGTTATTGGTTGATAGCAGCGCCAAAATCATTGTGTTTGAGGCGTTACGAACCGCAAGGATGACGAGAAGGCCGAAAGCAAAACAGGATGAACAAGGTCGATTCATATCAAATAAAGCCAAGCAGAAAGCAGGACTGAATAAGTCTATTCTTAATGTGGGCTGGCATGTGATCGAGACTTACACCTACTACAAGGCTTATTCATCCAGCAAAGCGGTATTTAAAATACCCGCACCAACAACCAGTCAGGAGTGCGCAAAATGCGGTCACACTCATCCCGACAATCGCAAAACACAAGCCCTGTTTGTTTGCGGTAATTGTGGAAATACTGACAATGCAGATCACAATGCATCACTGGTTATCAAGAAGCGGGCAATTAACTTAATTTTGGACACTGGAACGGTGTTATCTGGCGATGGGGTTCTGCGAACTCAGTCGGATAGTGGACGTGGAGGCAATCGTAAGACTGGCCGAGCCAAAAGCTCAACCAGCAGTGCTCAACGAAGCGTCAAAAAAGAAAAGCTGGCCGCTTAGGTTAGTTTGGAAGCTCGACCGCTTTAGCAGCGAGTAGTTCACCAGGTGCGGCTCAGTCCGGCGTCCAGTCCTGCGGGTCGAACAAATCTGGTTCTTGCATTGGCGGCTGGCTCATGAGGTCGTGGTATTCGCTGGGGCGCATGTCGTGCTCAACAGTGCAGCAGCTTGGCGGCTTCACTCTCCAGCTCGTTGCGCTCGAAAAGCGAAACCTTGACGTGTTGCTCTCGAAAAACCGCCCCGGTCAGGCGCGGATTGACGGCAACAAAGATTTCCCCAGTCTTGTGATTGAACCGACTCGAAAGGAGATTGCAGCGGTAATCCCAGCCGGTAGCGTGATTGATTTCCCGTATCTGCGCGTTACCCATTCGGTTCAGGCTTTCCTTGATTCTGGCAAGTGCCGCCCCGCTTTCTGGGTCGTCATATCCAGCATCAATCAGCAGGCTGCGCAAACTGGTTTTCTTGGTTTTCAGCGGCCTTCCATCATCGTTGTCAAAGTCCAAAGCAAGGCGCAATTGCTGGCCTATTTCGCCGGGTGGTTTTGCCTCGATCATCAAGCCGTCAATGCCAAGCTGGGCGCTTACTGCAAGCAAGATTGATTGGTCATCAGCTCCAAGCTGCTCGAACCCTTGAAAGCTGATTTCACTATCGCCGAAGCGGCGCGGCGGCACATACAGTCGCCCGCGCTTCTTCCCCTTCGTGGGGACGAAAAGCCCGTCAAACACATGAGCGGGATCGAATTTGGCATAGGCCGGTTTAATACGCTGCTGAGTCATAGCCCTTGCCCCCCTTGTTGCCGCTCTCACGCTTGATCTCCTGTAGCTCTACCGGCAGCAACACCCCGCCGGTGTGTCGCTGATACCAGCGGTCTAGCGGGGTCGCGTCGTAGTTCTGCTTACTCACGCCAAAGCGGACAAAAAGGCCGCGCCGCTCGTTGCCGATGGGCGCACGATCAAAGCCCCGGTCGCTCAGGCGCTCGGCTTCCTGCTCCGTCATCTTGGCGACATAGCCGCACCATCTGGCGTTGTCGATCAGGGCAGACGCGCCCCGCGCTGCCTGCTGCTGGTCGGTCTGGCCGTCGCGGGCGCTGCCCTTGTTGACGTGGTGCAGGTACAGGACAGCCGCCCCGGTGGTTGCCGCGATGTGTTCCAACACGGAAACAAGGTGGGCCATGTCGCCGTTGCTGTTCTCGTCGAGGCTGTGAATGCGGCTCAATGTGTCCAGCACAATCAGCCGCGCCCCTGCGCTGTAGTCGATGACGCGGCGCAAGTGCGCCTCGTCCATCACGTTCAACCGCTTGCCCATGATCGGCTCAAGCATCAGGTTCTCAGCGATGGCTTCGCGGGCCGACTGGTTGAGGTGCTGGCCGATGGCGTGGACACGCCGCACAAGGGCGGGCTGTGGATCTTCGCCAGCGAGATAGACCACGCGCCCGGTGTGCGCCGGGGCCAGTCCTACAAGGTCGCCGCCTGCCACACTGCAAGCGATTGACATGGCCGCTTCAAGAGCAAAAAAGCTCTTGCCAGTTGCGCCAGGTGCAACAAGTGCGCCCACGGTTCCGGCCAAGAATCCGGGCCAGATGAAATCAAGTTCTGGCGGCTCATTGGTGAAGGCCGCCATAATGTCTAAAGCCATGCTGTTCTCCTGTGTAGAACGGTTATGGTTAGGCGCTGCCGGGTGTTCCCGCACCCTGCCGCGCCGCTTCTGCCTTCGCCTTGGCGGCATAGCCCGCTTCCAGACTGGCGGCATCGGTCGGCGTGTCGCCGTCGATGGGCAGGCCAGAAGCGAACATGAGCGCATCACGTAGGGCAATCTCTGCTTGCCCGTACTGGCGTCCCTGAAAGGCGCTGTGGCCTTCCGTGCCGGTGTCCCGCACGGTGCGCCCGCCGTCGATGATGCGCCACTCGTACCAAGCGTTTTCCGGCTCGCCGTAGACCTCGATCATCGCGCCCAAGGAATCCGGGGCGGGAATGGTGTAGATCGTTTTCATTTCGCAATCCCCAAGAACACGGCCAAGCAACGCTCAACCTCAAGCAGTGCGTCCGCGTCGATGCGCCCGAAAGCTGGCCCTACCTTGCTGCGCAGCACCGTCATCGCCTTGTCGACCATCACCTGCGATGGCTTCTGCAAACCGTTCTCTGCGCTCGGCTGAACCGTGACGCGCAGCAACGGCGCGGCATTAAGTGTGCTGGTGACAGGCAGCACGGTAACGCTGCCGTGCTCGCTGAACTGGTTGGCCTGAACCACAAGCGCAGGCCGTGGCTTGCCAAAGTCGCCCTGCATGGCGATGGTCACAAGGTCGCCGCGCATCATTCCGTCCAGCCGTCCACGTCTGCCAAGGCTTCATCCATGAACTGCTGCATGGCGGTGTCGGCGCTGTCGGCCTGAGCCACAAGCAGGCATTGGCGGCGGCACTCCTCCGCGAAGTCGGGGCGGCGCGTATCCGGCACCCAGATTTGAACCGGACGAAGCCCCGCCATGCGTAATGCATCGCGATGCTTCTGAACCCGCTGATTAACGTGTGCTGTTGCCATTTCCAAGCCTCCAATTAAGTTACATGCAACATTGTACGCACCTCGCAAGTTACATGCAACAGGTATTTAAAGACTCATCCCCGGCGAGTTATCGCGCTCGATCTTCTGCGCCTTGGCCTGCTCCTGCTGGCGTACAGGCTCGCGCCCTTCCAGCTTCGGCACACAGGGACGGCCGTTGCCATGTCCAGCCGTCTCCCCTGACTTCATCACCTTCTCCGCGACCGTAGCCCGCTCCCGTGTGCCGTCAAGGCGCGCAGGGCCGTGTCCTCGGCTGCGCCTGCGGGCCGCACCAACCCTGCGCTTGTCTCCTTGACGGCCCCCGTCCGCGCGCTCCTTTGGCCGCGGGCGATGAACTCAGGAAAGACGGTGGCAACAGGGCCAACCGGGTTCCTCGTGCCAACCGCACAGAACAGCCGAAAGGCTGGGCTCCGAATCTAGGAATCCGGTGTGCGGTGTGAACAGCAAACCCTTTTCGTCAGGAGAAAGACCATGCAACTCGCATCCCGCTTCGCTTCCCGTTCCCCCTCGCTGCGCAGCGATTACCCGCTGACCGATGACCAGATTCACCGCGTAGCGCCGTCCATCTTCGCGGACGCGCCGCATGAAAGCCGTTCGCAGCGGTACGCCTATATCCCCACCGCCGCCGTGCTGGCCGAACTTCGCAAAGAAGGGTTTCAGCCCTTCATGGTTTGCCAGACCCGCGTGCGCGATGAAGGCAAGCGCGAGCATACGAAACACATGCTGCGCCTGCGCCATGCCAGTCAAATCAACGGCGCGGAAGCCAATGAAATCGTGCTGCTCAATTCCCATGACGGCACCAGTTCTTACCAAATGCTCGCGGGCATGTTCCGGTTCGTTTGCAGCAATGGCCTTGTCTGCGGCGACACCGTGGCCGATGTGCGCGTGCCCCACAAGGGCGACGTTTCCGGGCACATCATCGAAGGCGCTTACGAAGTCTTGCGCGGTTTCGACCGGGTGAAGGATTCCCGCGATGCCATGCGCGCCATCACGCTGGACGAAGGCGAAGCCGAAGTGTTCGCCCGTTCCGCGCTGGCCCTCAAGTACGACCCCACCGACAACAAGCCCGCGCCCATCACCGAATCGCAAATCCTGATGCCGCGCCGGTTCGACGACCGCCGCCCGGACTTGTGGAGCGTATTCAACCGCACCCAGGAAAACCTGACCAAAGGCGGATTGCATGGCCGCAGCGCCAACGGACGCCGCCAGCAGACCCGCCCGGTGCAGGGCATTGATTCCGATGTGCGCCTGAACCGCGCCCTCTGGATGCTGGCCGATGGCCTGCGCCAGTTGAAAGCCTGATTCCCCACGCGGCAGGGGCAGGCAGCAGCCCTTGCCGCTTTCTTCGCTGCTACATCCCTGAACCGATAGGAGTTATCACCATGAACGCAGTTACCCAAACCGAAGCACGCGCCCTCAACACCACCGCTGCTATCCCGCTGGAAGCCGCCGACCCGACCAAGAACCTGATTTTGGTTCCGCTGTCGCGGCTGGTGTCGCGTCCTGCTGGCCGCAACGTGCGCAAGACCCCGCGCATGTCCATCCCCGAACTGTCCGCATCCATCGCCCGCGTGGGGCTGCTGCAAAACCTCATCGTCATTGCCGCCGCCGATGGCGAGCATTACGAAGTGGTGGCCGGTGGCCGCAGGCTGGCCGCGTTGAAGCTGCTGGCGAAGAAGCGCCGCATCAGCAAGGAATGGGACGTGCCTTGCCTGCTGGTGGCCGATGGCACCGCCCGCACGGCCAGCCTCACCGAGAACGTGCAGCGCGAAGCCATGCACCCCGCCGACCAGTTCGAGGCATTCGCGGCGCTGGTGGCCGAGGGCCGACCCATCGAGGACATTGCGGCAGATTTCAGCGTGTCCCCGCTGGTGGTGCAGCGCCGCTTGAAGCTGGCGAACGTCTCGCCCCGCCTGCTGGCCGACTACCGCGCCGAAGCCGTGACGCTCGACCAGTTGATGGCGCTTGCCATCACCGACGATCACGCCGCGCAGGAAAGTGCGTTCTACGACGCGCCGACGTGGCAGCGCAACCCTTCGCAATTGCGCGACCGCCTCACCGAGCGCGAGATTGACGCATACCGGCATCCGCTGGTGCGTTTCGTGGGGCTGGACACCTACGAAGCCGCAGGCGGCGGCATTCGCCGCGATCTGTTCGCGGAAGGCGATGCGGGCGTGTATCTGACCGATGCCGCGCTGCTGGAACGGCTGGCGGAAGACAAGCTGGCAGGCATCGCCGCCGAGGTGAAGGCCGAAGGCTGGGCGTGGGTGGATGCCACCCCCGCCGTGACCCATGCCGACCTGCACGCCTTCCAGCGTGCGCCGAGGGAGCGGCGCGAGCCGAACAAGCGCGAAGCGCAGCGCATCGAGAAGCTGCAAGCCAAGATGCACGAACTGGCCGCAGCCGTGGATGACGCGCTGGATGCCGAGGACGAGGAAAAGGCCGACGCGCTGCAAGAGGAAGGCGAAACCGTGGGCGAGCAGTTGCAGGCGCTGGAAGATGGCTTGCAGGACTACGGCGCGACCGTGAAGGCCGCAGCCGGTGCCATCGTCACCATCGACCGCAACGGGCAGGCCGTGATTCATCGCGGGCTGCTGCGCGAAGCCGAAGCGAAGGCGCTGCGCACGCTGGAACGCCTACGCCAAGGTTTCGGCAGCGAAAGCGAAGCCGGGAACGACGACGAAGGCGAGGACGACGAGCAGCCCAAGACCGCCGCCATGTCCGACAAGCTGGCGCAGCGGTTGAGCGCCCACCGCACCGCCGCGCTGCAAATCGAAGTCGCCCGGCATCCGCAAGTGGCGCTGGCCGCGCTGGTGCATGGCATGGTGCAGACCGTCTTGCAGGGCAGCCACTACGGCCACGACCTGCCGCTGGGCGTGCGCCTGACCGTGAAAGACCAGTTGGACGGCATGGCCCCCGACATACCGGATTCGTCCGCCGCCGTGGCGCTGCGCAAGTTGCAGCAGGTCGCAGGCGAAGGCTTGCCGGAGGACAGCGCCGAACTGTTCGCCGTGCTGCTAGCGAAGTCGCAAGATGAACTGGTGCGGCTGCTGGCGGTATCCGTGGCCGTCACGGTGGACGTGGTGACACCCCGCGCCACGCAGCAGCAACCGGGCGCGGAACTGGCGCAGGCTGTCGGCTTGGACATGGCCGCATGGTGGAAGCCCACCAATGAGGGTTATTTCCGGCATGTGCCGAAGGCCGCGATTCTGGCGGCCGTGGAGCAGTACGCCCCGGCGCACGTTACCCGGTTGGCGAAGTTGAAGAAGGCCGACATTGCCAGCGAAGCCGAGCGGCTGGCGGATGGCACCGGCTGGATGCCTGCCATCTTCAAGGCCGAAGGCACCGACGACACCACGGCGCAGGATGCGCCGCAGGCCGTGACGAACGACGAGCCGGAAGCCATCGACAACGACGACGAGCAGCAGGCCCACGCACTCGCCGCCTGACCTTCACCACCACCGAGCGCCCCGGTTTCGGCCGGGGCGCTTCGCTGTTCCATCAGCATCGGCCCCAGGCCGTTCCGCCCTGGTGCCGATGGTCAAAAATCCGGGCGCGGCGGTGGCCGCCCCCGGTTTCCAAGCCCAAAGCCAGAACGCCCCTTCGCCGCCTTCGGGCGGACGGCGAAGGGGCGGCGCACAAGTGACCTTGTGCGCGGGAAACCCTCGAAGCCCATAAGTGCGTCGGCGCACAGCGCCGACGACATTCCGAACGCGCCCCGCCGCAATGGGCGGAGCTTGTGGGGCTACGCCCCGGCTTGCTGCCGCAGGTTGCACGAAAGCGTGCCGTCCTCGACGCTGGCAGTTCGTCGCCTGTATGTCACGAAGGACGGTTCACCGACATGTCGCCCGGTCTTGCAATGGAGCTTCCACGCCACGCCTCATGCAAAGGGCCGCAAGCAGCGGCAGGGGCGCTTGCGCCCTTGTCGCCGGGTGTTGTCCTTGCCCGTGTCGGGGCGCAGGCCGGTGAAGCCGTCGCACGGGGATGCCGAGTCGGCCATGTCTCCATTTGGGAGCGGGCGGCCAGTACGTCCTTGTGTTGTTGTGAATCCTGGCGGTGGCTGGGCTTCATGGCCGCAACCTTGCAGCGAAAACAATTTCCCCTGCGCTGTGCGCATTCCTCGCGGGACAAATTCTTTTCGCTTCCAGGTTCTCCACGTTGTTGCGACCGCTGCGCGGTGCGGCCAGCCCATCCCCCGCCGGACGGATCACAACAAGGACGCACTGGCGCGACCTTGTTCAACCCGAAAGGAGAAATCATCATGGCAAACATCGGCACCTTCACCGCAGAGAAAGACGGCTTCACCGGCCAGCTCCGCACCCTGACCCTCAACGTCAAGGTCAAGCTGGTTCCCAACGACAAGGGCGAGAACGAAAGCGCCCCGGACTTCCGCCTGCAAGCGGCCGGCCACGACTTCGGCGCGGCGTGGAAGAAAACCAGCGAGGCGGGGCGGGATTACCTGTCGGTGGCCATCGACGATCCTTCGTTCCCGGCAACGGTCTATGCCCGCCTGATCGAAGGCGAGAACGGCACGCACGAGCTGATCTGGTCGCGCAGCAAGCCCAAGGCGGCCTGACGGCCGCCCACCGCGCCCCGCCCATTGCGGCGAGGCGCGGTGCTGCTGATCGCAGCACCGCACGCACAGGGTTTCGCTGGTTGCTTCATGCCCGGCATGTCCTGGGCTGGCGTTGCATCAGTGATGACCCGATGGTTCGACGCCCGTAGCAGCAGGAACAGCATGGCGTGTCGGCGCGTTGCGCCGCCGGGCTTTCGGGCTGCGCCCCGTGCCGGCAAGCCGTCACGGCCATTCGGCTTCAATCCCTCACGCCTTCGCGCCTTGCTTGCGGGCATTCAGTCGCGTTCTTTCAGCACGGCCTCAAACTCCTGGCGCACCTGCGCCAGCAGTTCATCGACCTTGTGCGCTTCGTCGCCGGCGTAGGCCAGCGTCAACAGCGTCAGCGGATGCACTTCCATGACCTCGCACAGCTCGGTCAGCTTGTGCAGGGTCGGACTTTTCAAGTCGCGCTCCAGCGTACTCATATAGGTGCGGCTGGACACGTCGGAGAACGCTTCCTGGCTCAAGCCTCGCGCCTTCCTGACTGTCCGTATTGCCGTTGCCAATGAGTGTTTCGCTGTCACTAACTTGGTTTCCCCATAAAAACCAAGATGACAGCCCATTGCGCCCTATAGGGCTACAATCTATAGTGTTCATTCATGGCTGAAAGGCCCGCTTTCGTGCTTTCACGGAAATCCGCAGATGCGGATTCCGACAGAACCGGGGAATCGCATCCGTGTCTTTCCGGCTTCCGACAATTCCGCTTCGGCGCTTCTGTTCTTCTACGGATGCGATGGCTTGCACATCGGTGCTTCCACACGAATGCACGGATGTGTTTCGGCAGTTCTGCGCTTCGGCACCAAAGCGCATTCGCGCATCGTCGGTTTCGTGGAGAAGCTGCCCATGACCCTGCCGCTTGTCACCGCTGATGAACGCGCCCGGCTGCTGGCCCACGGCGCGGCGCTCGCCGCTGGTCAGCGGCTCGACCCGCTGCCCGTGGTGCGCTTGTTCACCCCGGACGCGCATGTGACCTGGCTGCTGGTGTCGCTCGACCCGGCGGATGGCGACACGGCCTACGGCCTGATCGACCTCGGTATCGGTATGCCTGAGCTCGGGATGGTCAAGCTGTCCGACCTGGCGGGCATCGTCGGGCCGCGCAAGCTGCCGGTGCGGCGGGATCGGTATTTCCAGGCGGTGCGCCCGTTATCGGAGTACGTCCGGCTGGCGCAGGAGAACGGCGCGATCACGGACTGATGAAAACCAGCGCGGCCTAGCCAGCCGGGGCGCATCGTGACTATTTCAATCTTGATCAAGACCGTGCAGGTCTGAATCCGCATTCTTGCACCGAAGTGGTGCGATCCTGTTGAAAACAGTCCTGATCTTGGGCGCGGGCTGCGGCACGGTGTTCGGTGCTGCGCGTCATTTTCCTGAAGGCGTAGCCGTCGCATTCAGACGATTTCCGCAACACGCAGGAGCCAAATGGTCTTGACACCGACAGTTACAGCCTAACCAATTTTGATGACGACCTGATGGCATTTCGATAGTTCCCGCATCGCGGAAAGCGTGGCGACGCATCCCAAACAGAGGGAGGTTTCGCCATGACTGATCGCAGCGCCGAACACTGGTATCCGACAGCGGCCTATCTCTACGTTCTGCACCTTGACGGCCCTGCGCTGGCGTGGGAATACCTGCGCCGAAATCCCGACTACCGCCGCGACTGGCTGCGCCGCCGCCGCCGGCCGGACACGGCGCAGGCGTGGGGCCTGCGCCTGCTGGAAGACCCAGCCCTGGATGCGCGCGACGCGCATCCGGCCTGGTTTCCCGATCACGATGCCGTCGTGCAGGTTTACCCGGACGATGACCCGCCACCCGAAGCCCATGCCTTTGAGTTCTGGCGCGTCCCTGGCCGCAAGCAACTGATCCACGACGGCAAGCGCCTGGTGCTGGTGTCGCATTGGCCCGGCTGCTGCCTGCGGCTCGCGCTCGCGCCGGGCCTGGAAGACGGCATGGCCTACCTCTACGCCACCCGCGCCTGCGCCACGCCCTGCGCGCGCTATCGCACGCTCGCGTCCGAGCTGGACGCATTGGCCGTGGCCACGGTTGCCGCGCCTGCGGCGGCGGCCCGTTCCAGGCCCACGACGGCCGCGGTGCTGGAACTGCACACCTTGCAGACGCTCGACGCGACCCTGGCGGGCGCGTCATTGCGCGAAGTGGCCGAAGGGCTGTTCGGCGCCGATGCCGTCGCCGCCGACTGGCACAAGGATAGCGCCTTACGTGCCCGCGTGCGGCGGCTGGTACGTCGTGGCGATGCGCTGATGCGTGGCGGCTATCGCCGCCTGGCACAGCTTCCGCCGCCGTTGCAGTAGGGGGGGACGTTTCGCGTCCCCCGCAGATCGTCCCTTAGCAAGCAGCCTCGCTTTCTTGAAAGTGCCTCTAACCGGCCGCGTGGTGTGGCCGGGCTTGATGGAGGTACATCCCATGCGACCCGCTCCCTTGCGGCCTGCCGCCACTGCTGTCGCTGCGCCTGCGCAGCCCCAACGCTACCTGACCAACGACGAAGCCGCCGAGTACCTGCGCCTGTCGCCACGCACGCTGGAGAAACAGCGCGTGATCGGCGGCGGCCCGAAGTTCCGCAAGTTCGGCCGCCGCGTCATGTACGCGGTGTCCGACCTCGATGCCTGGGCCGACCAGCGCAGCTACGAGGCGACTTCCGACCCGGAATATGCCGAACGCCACGCGGGCGATTACCGTGATGGCCGCTGATCGCTGGCGCGTGGGTGGCCGTCGCCATGTCCAGCCCGCCAGGGCAAGCCTTGCAGCGCGAACAGCTCGACCTGTTCCGCGCGCTGCCGGGCGACATGGCACCCCGCGACAGCCAGGACTTGATGGCCTTTCCGTTCTTCTCGCTGGCGAAGTCGCGGCGTACCGCGCCGATCGACTTCCGCGCCGGCGGCATCACCATCCGCGTGGAGGGTACGCAGGAGCACGGCATCGCAACGATATGGGATGCCGACCTGCTGATTTGGGCCGCCTCACAGATCGTGGAGGCGCGCGACGCGGGCTTGCGCCCGTCGCGCTGGATACGCGCCACTCCCTACGAGATCCTGCGCTTCATCGGGCGCGGCACGTCTCTCAACGACTACCTGCGCCTGAAAGCCGCGCTCGACCGGCTGCAATCGACCACGGTGGCCACGTCCATCCGCGAAACCACGGGAAGGCGATTGCATCGCTTCTCGTGGATCAACGAGTGGAAGGAACTGGCCGATGCCAGCGGCGTGCCGCTGGGCATCGAACTGATCCTGCCGGACTGGTTCTATGCGGGCGTGCTCGATGCCGCCTTGGTGCTGACCATCGACCCAGCCTATTTCCGCTTGAAGGGCGGGATCGAGCGCTGGCTGTACCGCCTGGTGCGCAAGCACGGCGGCAAGCAGCCGGGCGGCTGGCAATTCGACTTCCGGCACCTGCACCGCAAGTCGGGCAGCGCTGCGCGCTTCTCCGACTTCGCTTACGACCTGCGCGTCCTGGTGGCGCGGCAGTCGCTGCCCGGCTACGTCCTGGGCATCGAGCGAATGCCGGACGACGGACAAGAACTGCTGACCTTCCGGCCCGTGCTGCACACGGCACGGGGATAACTCGGGGAAAAGGTGTGGACGGCCTCGTGCTATCAGGAGTACCGGGTATCGTGCTATCGGGAGTACGCCTATCGTGCTATCAGGAGTACGAAAACGCCGGAAAGCCAATAACGGCGCGGGTTTGCGGCCCCTCTAACTTCCCTAACAAGAAATACATAACTTTTAGTAGAAGCGCGCCGTTTCGGTGGACAACCGAGAAACGGCACGGCGAACAGCGTTTTGCACGGCAGGTAAAGCCCGGCTTTCCAGCAGGGAGGGCCGCGCCATGATCCTCGCTCTGCTCAACCAGAAAGGCGGTGTCGGCAAGACCACGCTCGCCACGCACATCGCGGGCGAACTGGCGATGCGCGGCCAGCATGTCGTCCTGCTCGATGCCGACCCGCAGGGTTCATCCCTGGACTGGACGCAGCGCAGAAGCCAGCAAGGCTTGCCACGGCTGTTCAGCGCCGTGGGCCTCGCACGCGAAACGCTGCATCAGGAAGCGCCAGAACTCGCCAGGCGGGCCGATCACGTCATCATCGACGGTCCGCCGCGCATCGCCGCCTTGGCGCGCTCCGCGCTGCTGGCGGCCGAGCGCGTGCTGATCCCGGTGCAGCCCAGCCCTTACGACCTCTGGGCCAGCTCGGAAATGGTTTCGCTGATCCGCGAGGCGCAGGTGTTCCGGCCGCTGCTCCGCGCGGCCTTCGTCATCAACCGGCGCGTCAGCACCACCATCATCGGGCGCGAGGCGCGGCAATCGCTCGCCGAACAGCCGCTGCCCGCCCTGCGCTCGGAGGTGCATCAGCGCATCGTCTTCGCCGACAGCGTGGCCGCTGGCCGGCTCGCACGCGAGACAGCGCCCGACAGTGCCGCCGCCCGCGAAATCACCGCCCTGGTGGACGAACTGCTGCGGTGGCCGACATGACAGCGCAGCAGCCACCCAACAGCAAACGCACGGGCAAGCGCGTCGGCATCGGCGCACGTCCGCCCGCGAATCCACACGCTGAGGCGTGGATTCGCCAAGGCGACGCCGATGTGCTGGGCAAAGGCGATCTCTACACCGCGCGCCTGACCCTCGACATCACGCCCGCCATGCGGGCGCGCATCAAGGTGTCGGCCTTCACGCAAGGCGTGACCGTGGCCGACCTGCTGCGCGGTCTGCTGGAACGGGAGTTTCCACCGGAGAACACACCATGACCACATCCGCTTTGCCTGCCGCGAACGCGGCACCGGCTGCGCTGCCGCTGCATCCCGTAGCACTCGCCGGACAGGCCGGCAACGTGCCGCTGACGCGCGTTTCGCTGGCCTATCTCGAACACCGCTTCAAGCTCTACCTGCGCTTCGGCGAACCCGCACGCACTCTGCGCCTGGACGACTGGCGGCGCTGCGCGGTGTTCCTGCCGAGCGCGATGTTCTGCCGCATCCGCTGGCAGGCCAACGACTACGGCACGATCCGCTGGCAACTCATGGTGATGCAGGCTTGCACACCGCTGGACGCGGCGCAGCGCATCCCCGGTGTTCAGCCGGGCGCGCGCTTGTTGCTGCACACCGAAGGCGATGCCAACGTGCGCGCTGTGCTGGAGCGCATCGACGGCATCGAGGCGCTGCGCATCGCAGCCATCGACGTGTCGCCCGCGTACTGGCGCACGCTGGGCAACCGTCTTGCGGCTCGCCTTGCGCTGCCCGAATACACCGCCGAGCGGCATACCGCCTGGCTGGCCGGGAAGGTGCTGCCATGACGGCCCCGACCACCACGGCCAACGCGCCCGCCGTGCCGCCGCGTCCTCGCTCACGCCTGCGCGCTCGCATCGTGCTGGGGACACTGGCCGCCATCGCCTTCGCTGCGCTGGCCTGGTCGGCTTTCGTGTCGCCGCTGCCGCGCCTGACCTACAACCCGTCCGACAGCGTGGCGGTCGGCTGGTATCGCATCGACCCGTTCGACCCGCGCACCGTCTCGCTGCCACGTCCGTTGTCCGTGGACAGCATCGTGCTGGTGCCGCTGCCGGCCAGGGCCGCCATGCTGGCTGCACAGCGCGGCTACCTGCCGACCCGCGTGCCGCTGCTCAAACGTGTGGGCGCAGTCGCGCCGCAACACGTCTGCATCGTCGCCGGTCAGGTACGCATCGACGGCGTGCCTGCGGCCGCCGTTCTGCCGACCGACCGGCTGGGTCGGCCGCTGCCGTCCTTGCAGCTTTGCCGCCGTCTCGAACCGGACGAACTGTTCCTGTTGAGCGTGACCAATCCGGCATCGTTCGACAGCCGCTACTTCGGCCCGGTCAGCGCATCCGCCGTGATCGGCGTCGCGCATCCGGTGTGGCTGGAGTCCCGCCCATGATGGCCGCCGATTCGCTGCGCTTCGGCGTGCCATCGGGCATGTCGTTCCGCTGGCTGCTGCCGTGTCGCCGCGCCTGCCGTGCGGGTGCATTCGCACCGCACGTCGCGCTGCATCCGGCGCAGCCTTCCAACGTGCAGGCGTCTTGCCTCGAACGCGCCCGGCCTGCGGCCATGGCCGCGTTCGCCGGCGCGCTGGCTGCTCACGCAGCAGCGCCGCCGGGCCGCCGGTGCCTGGAGCGAGAGCGGAAGGCAAAGGCGGAAGGCAAGACAAAAGGACGCGGCACCGGGCCGCGTCGAAAGCCTGTCTGCACATGGGGGTGGCGCGGCACGCAGCGGCTTCGCCGCCGTGCCGCGTGGGGCGCGAGGCCCGCGCCAATGCAGGCATGTCCGCGTGCTTCGCACGACAGGACACGCCGTAACTTGCAGGGAGCACAGCCATGACCGACCGCCGCGACGACGATTTCCGAGTTCGCCCCAGCGCCCCGAAGAACCGTGGCAAGGGCCAAGGGCAGAGCTTCGTTTCCAATGTGCTCAAGCAGGCAGGCAAAGCCAGCAGCGGCAAGTCGGCGGTGCGCCGTCCTGGGGCGGCCGGCACCGGCCAGCGGCCCGGCTCGCGCCTGGGGCGCGGCCACACGGCGGCGCGCTTCGCGGGCGCGAAGCTGACGCCCATGTCGCGGCGCGTGACCATCAAGACCTTGCTGGTGAATCACCAGCGGGCCAGCCCGCAGTCGCTCGCCAAGCACCTGCGCTACATCGAGCGCGACGGCGCGGGCCGCGATGGCGAACCCGGCCGGGCCTACGGGCCACAGGCCGACGAAGCTGACCTCGATGCCTTCAAAGAACGCTGCGCCGACGACCGGCACCATTTCCGCTTCATCGTCTCGCCGGAGGACGGGGCCGAGCTGGACGACCTGCGCACCTACACCCGGCATCTGGTGAACCGCATGGAAGCCGACCTGGGCACGCGGCTGGATTGGGTGGCGGTGGATCACTGGAACACCGACAACCCGCACACCCACCTGATCGTGCGCGGGCGCGATGAGACCGGCAAAGACCTCATCATCGCGGGCGACTACATCGCCCACGGTTTCCGCCATCGGGCCGCCGAACTGGTGACCGAATGGCTGGGGCCGCGCACCAAACTGGAGATCCAGCAGACCTTGGGGCGCGAGGTGGAGCAAGAGCGATGGACGAGCCTCGACCGCACGCTGCAACGCGAGGCCGGCGAGGATGGTCGGGTGCGGGTCGAACGCTTCAACGAACCCCGGCTGCAACGCCAGCGCCTGCTGCTGATCGGCCGCCTGCAGCGCTTGCAGCGCCTGGGCCTGGCCGACGAGACGCAGGCCGGCTCCTGGGCCATCCATGCCGATGCCGAAAAGACCTTGCGCGCATTGGGCGAGCGTGGCGACATCATCCGCACCATGCAGCGGGCCATGAGCGGCCAGCCGCGCGAACTGGCAGTGTTCGAGCCGGGCGAGGATGGCCGCGCCGTCATCGGCCGCGTGGCCGCCAAGGGCTTGGCCGACGAACTGCACGACCGGGGCTATCTGGTCATCGACGGCACGGACGGCAAGGCCCACTACGTCGCACTGAACGCCCGTGACGAGCTGGCGAACTACCCCACGGGCGCGGTGGTGGAAGCGAAGGGTTCGGCCGATTTGCGCGCCGCCGACAAGAACATCGCTGCGCTGGCGAGCGATGGCCTGTACCGTGCCGATCATCACCTGGCAATCGAACAGGGCCGGGCCACGCCCGGACGCGACCCGCAGAAGGTTGTCGCTGCCCACGTCCGGCGGCTGGAAGCGTTGCGCCGGGCTGGCATCGTGGAGCGTGTGGCAGAGGGGCTATGGAAGGTGCCGGACGACCTGACCGAGCGTGGCCGCCAGTACGATGCGCAGCGCCTGGGCGGCGTGGCCGTGGAAATGAAGTCGCACCTGCCCATCGAGCGGCAGGCGCGCGTGATCGGCGCGACCTGGCTTGACCAGCAATTGATCGGCGGCGGCCGTGGGCTGGGCGATATGGGCTTTGGCGGCGATGCGAAGCAGGCCATGCAGCAGCGCGCCGACTTCCTTGAAGAACAGGGACTGGCGCAGCGGCGCGGGCAACGCGTGATCCTCGCCCGCAATCTGCTGGTTATCTATTCCTAGTCATAGCCATTCTCAGTGAAGTTGGCGCGACCAGTGCGCTTAAGGCATCGGATGGCTTCACGAAGCTATGGCCGGCAATCCTTTCGGTACTTGGCTACGGGATCGCGTTCTACTTTCTTTCCCTGACGTTGCGCACCATTCCCGTCGGAATTGCATACGCAATCTGGGCAGGTGTGGGCATCGTATTCATGGCGCTGATCGGCCTCGTGGCTTTCGGTCAGAAGTTGGACGCGCCAGCGATGGTCGGGATTGCACTGATCCTTGCAGGTGTCCTGACGATCAACGTGTTCTCAGCTTCAGCGCATCACTAGTTTCCAACGCGGGCGAACTATCCAAGAAGCCACAACGCAGCTGCGCTGAGTAATTCCTGTTTTCACTGAAGAAAGGAGAGAATCATGAAAGGTCTTGACGGTAAGCGGTTCATCATCGCTGGAGGTGCTACGGGAATTGGTGCGGCAACGGTAGAGCGCCTTGTCTCCGAAGGAGCGCATGTAGCCATCGGGGATATCAATGCGTCAAGCGCACGCGCGACCGCCGAACGCATGAATGAAGCCGGTGGCAGTACTTTTGCGGTTGAGTTCGACTTCGCAGATGAATCATCCATTCGTGATCTGATAAAAAAATCGGTTTCATTACTGGGTGGTGTCGATGGGATATTTAATGTTGGAGCCGATCTATCCCAAGAAACTATGAGCCGTGATCTCGACATTCTGTCAATGGACGTAGCCGTATGGCGAAGGACGATGGAGGTAAACCTTTTTGGCTATGCCCTCAGCTGTCGTGAAGTTATTCCCTATCTCCTGGAGAGAGGCGGTGGAGCGATAGTTAACACCAGCTCCGGCGCTGCTCTCGGCGGCGAACCGATGCGGCCTGCCTATGCGGCATCCAAAGCGGGCGTGAGTGCGCTGACCCGCCATATCTCGTCACGATGGGGGCGAGAGGGTATTCGTTGCAACGCCGTTGCTCCCGGTATCGTTCTAACGGAGGCGCTGCAACGCCACGATATCAGCGAGCTGAAGAAGGCTGCGGAATTCTCGCTCCGAACGCCGCGTCTTGGCGAACCTGAAGATTTGGCCGCCGTTGCAACATTCTTGCTCTCTGAAGATTCAGCCTATGTCAGCGGGCAGGTCTGGTCTGTCAACGGCGGCTGGACTCTGCGCGAATAGCAAGCCATTCGGCCTATATCCCATTAATTACTCCAACTTGGAACGACCATGCCAAAAATATTTCATTCTTTGATTATGGTATTTGCTATTTCGGCAGCGATGCTCGGCAATGTATCCGCACAAACGCGTGACCTTGCCATGGAAGAGTCGAACCGCAAGCTCGTTGTCGACTTTTACAACCAGTTCTTCAATCAGCATGACACGGTCAAAGCTGCGGAATCCGTTGCCGAAAACTATCTCCCTCATAACCCTCTTCTGCCAGACGGGAAAAAGGCATTTGTCGATTTTTTCAATGGTTTCTTCCAGGGTAATCCTGACGCGAAGGCTCAAATCATTCGCAGCGGTACAGATGGAGATTTGGTTTTCCTGCATGTGCATTTCAAAGTCAATACCTCGGATCGAGGACAGGCCCTCGTCGATATCTTCCGGGTGAAAGACGGAAAGATCATTGAGCATTGGGATGTGATGCAGGTGGTTCCCGAGAATGCTGCCAATACCAATACCATGTTCTGAAATGGTTGCATATCCGCAGATTGGTCAGCACGAATTCACCGTGCTGACCACTGCACGTAGCCGAAGGAGGCAGTAGATGGAGCTTCGCCATCTTCGCTGTTTCTTGGCCGTCGCTGAAGAACTACACTTCGCGCGAGCGGCTGAGCGACTGCACATAGAACAGTCGCCTTTGTCGCGCGCCATCAAGGAGCTGGAAGAAGACCTAGGCGAACAGTTGTTCGTTCGTACCAGTCGCAGCACGCGTCTGACGCGCGCCGGCAAGCTGTTCCTTGAGCACGTGCCGCGTGTGTTCGCCGCCTTGCAGCAGGCCCGCGACAGCGTGAAGGCCGCGGCTAATGGCTTTCACGGTCAGTTGCGCATTGCGCTGTCCGATGGCATCACTCCTTCGCGCCTGCCAGCCTTACTTGCGCTCTGCCGACAGGAGGAACCCGAGGTCGATATTCGCCTGTTCCAAGTGCCTTTGTCTCAGCAACTAAAGGGGCTGCAAGATGACCTTTACGACGTGGGTTTTGCACAATCTGATGAGGTAAGCGACGGTATCACAGCCGAAGCGGTGTGGAATGACCCGCTGATGGTGGCCGTACCTGCGCGCCACCATCTGCTCAAGTTCAAGCGCATTCCGCTGCATGATCTGCTTCAATTCCCGCTGGTGTTATGCGACCCGCAGGCGTGCGAGGGACACGCCCGCCAAGTCGAACGGGTGCTGCGGCGTTCTGACCGTGAACCCCTGATCGCAGAGCGCGTCGCCTCTTTCGAACTCATGATGGTAGTGGTATCGGCAGGGTTCGCTTTGGGCCTGGCCGGCGCGCCGCACATTGCAGCAAGCCGGGAGCTTGGAGTGGTAGCCCGGCCCTTGGCTGGACGCTCGCCCCTGCTGACGACGTATTTACTGCGGCGCGAGTGCGAGGTTTCAGAAGTGCTGGCCCGATTCATCGAAAGGGTGCAGGCCATCGACTTGCCGGAAGGCACGAGGCCCGCGCTACCTCGTGAACCTGATCCCCTGGAGGAAATCGAGCTATGAGGCGAATGACACCCCTGCTTCTGATCGCGGTGCTAACGGGCTGCGGCCCGTCGGAGGCGCCGAAGCCGCCCAACTTGCCAACTGTGGAAGAACTGGCCGCCGATCCGACACGCTTGAAGGAATTGCGCCAGAAATGCAAGACCGACCGTGCGACGCTTGGCGACGTGTTATGCAACCGGGTGGCCGAGGCCACGCGAAAGAGATTCTATGGCGACGGAAAGACACCCTACACGCCGCCTGAAACACCTCCGAAGTTCTGATCGCCGACCTTTTTCAAAAAGCTTTTCCCTTCGGAGTCAACACGCCGCAGCGCGCCCACGCCTGCGGCATTTTTATTGATTTTGCCACAACCTGAAACGATGCTTTTTGCATCATCTTGTTTCCGATAACAGTCTTTGACCGGCACTGACCCGGCACTGATCCTCGCTCTATGCGGCACGTCCTTGTGCCGTTCTTGGACGAGGAAAAGCGCAGGAATATCGGAGGCCAGTCAATGCAAGCTCAGGGCGTGCTGTTTGGGCAGATCGCCGCCGTCTTCGGCATCGTGATCGCCGGCGTATGGAGTGCAACGCAATGGACCGCCGCCGCTCTGGGCTATCAAGTACGCCTTGGCTCGCCCTGGTTCGATTTCTTTGGAACGCCGGTCTATCACCCTTGGCGGCTGTTCGAGTGGTGGTTCTTCTTCGATGCCTATGCACCGCATGTCTTCGATATAGGCGGGGCCATCGCGGGCGGCAGCGGCCTCGTGGCCGTGGTCGTCGCCATTGCCATGTCGGTGTGGCGCTCGCGGCAATCACGCCTCGTCACCACCTACGGTTCGGCGCGCTGGGCCGAAGCGGACGACATTCGCAAGGCCGGGCTGACACAGCCGGCCGGCATCTTCCTCGGCAAGTACCGCAACGAGTACCTGCGACATGAAGGCCCGGAACACGTCCTGACCTTCGCGCCCACGCGCTCGGGCAAGGGTGTTGGGCTGGTCGTTCCCACGTTGTTGAGCTGGCCCGCGTCAGCGGTCATCCACGACATAAAAGGCGAGAACTGGCAGATCACCGCAGGCTGGCGCAGCCGGTTCAGCCATTGCCTGCTGTTCAACCCGACCGATGCGAAGTCAGCGGCCTACAACCCGCTGCTGGAGGTTCGGCGCGGCGCACATGAAGTGCGTGACGTACAGAACATTGCGGACATTCTCGTTGACCCCGAAGGCGCGCTGGAGAAGCGCAACCACTGGGAGAAGACTTCGCACGCGCTGCTGGTCGGGGCCATCCTGCATGTGCTCTATGCGGGCGAGGACAAGACGCTGCGCGGCGTTGCCAACTTCCTGTCCGACCCGGCCAGCCCGTTCGAGCTGACTTTGCATCGGATGATGACGACGAAGCACCTGGGCCATGCACCGCACCCTGTCGTCGCATCCGCCGCCCGCGAAGTGCTGAACAAGTCGGACAACGAGCGTTCGGGCGTGCTGTCCACGGCCATGTCGTTCCTCGGCCTGTACCGCGACCCGACCGTGGCAGAAGTGACCTCGCGCTGCGACTGGCGCATCGCCGACCTGATCGCATCCGAGCATCCCGTCTCGCTGTATCTCGTAGTGCCGCCCTCGGACATTTCGCGGACGAAGCCGCTCATTCGCCTGATCCTCAACCAGATCGGCCGGCGGCTCACCGAATCGCTCGACGGCAGCGACGGCATCGAGCGTCGCCACAAGCTGCTGCTGATGCTTGACGAGTTTCCGGCCCTGGGCCGACTCGACTTCTTCGAGACGGCGCTGGCCTTCATGGCGGGCTACGGCATCCGCAGCTTCCTCATCGCGCAGTCGCTCAACCAGATCGACAAAGCCTACGGCCAGAACCATTCGATTCTGGACAACTGCCACGTCCGCGTGACTTTTTCGACCAACGACGAACGCACGGCCAAACGGGTTTCGGAAACGCTGGGCACCGCCACCGAACTGCGCGCCCAGCGCAACTATGCCGGGCACAGATTGGCCCCGTGGCTGGGGCACCTGATGGTGTCGCGGCAGGAGACGGCCCGGCCGCTGCTGACGCCCGGCGAAGTCATGCAGCTTCCGACCGACGAAGCCGTGGTGATGGTGTCCAGCGTCGCGCCGATCAAGGCGAAGAAGCTGCGCTACTACGCCGACGCGAATTTCAAGAACCGCGTTTTGCCGCCGCCTGCGCTTGCGGCGCGGCAGTACGCCGATGCGCCACCGGCCCGGCCCAACGACTGGAGCGGCCTGGCGATTCCCGCAGTACCAGCGGCCCCGGCTGCGAGCATGCCCAGCGATGGCGCAGGCACCGCCGATGACGGCGGCCCACGCCGCCAGCCAGAGCTATCCGAAGTCGCCGAATACAGCCCCGAACCGCAGCCCGCCGGCAATGACCTGGCGCTGCTCGATGACGACGACGACCTGCCGCTGCCGCTTCCCGGCCAGCTCGACCCGGCCATGCAGCGCACGGCCCGGCTGGCTTCCCTCGACCCCAACGACGGAATCGACCTATGAGCCAATACCGCCTCAACCTGTTCATCCAGCCCGAGCACGCCAAGCGCCTCGAAGAACTAGCCGCCAAGAAAGGCGTGTCCAAATCGTCCATCGTCGCGGCGGCGCTCGCATCGTGGCTGTCGCCCGATGCAGGCGACCAGCGCGAGGCGGCCATCGCCAAGCGGCTCGATCGCCTGTCGCGCCAGGCCGAGCGCCTGGAGCGCGACCAGAACATCCAGATCGAAACGCTGGCGCTGTTCATCCGCTACTTCCTGACGGTCAGCACGCCGGTTCCCGAAGCCCATCAAGACGCGGCGCGCGCCCAAGGCCGGGCACGCTTCGAGCAATTCGTTGAACAGTTGGGCCGCCACCTGCTGCGCGGCCGCAGCCTGGTGCGGGACGTAGTGGACGAACTGCACCCCGACCCGGTGCGAATGGATGACGCGGCGGCGCTGGCCGAAGCGCAGGAGCGTGCCTCATGAGCGCCCTTCCGCAGACCCCGCCCGAACGCTCGTCCACCGCGGCTTCGCTGGATCGCCGCATCCAGATGCTGCGCACGGCAATGGGGCCGGTCATCGCCAGCGCGCTGGCCGATCCCGACGTGGTGGAAATCATGCTCAACCCCGATCGCACCCTATGGGTAGATCGGCTGTCCTCGGGCCGCATGCCGCTGGGCGTGGAACTGTCCGAAGACGATGGCGAACGCATCATCCGACTGGTAGCCGCGCACGTTGGCGCGGAGGTGCATCGCGGGCGGCCGCTGCTGACGGCCGAGCTGCCCGAAACCGGCGAGCGGTTCGAGGGCATCTTGCCGCCGGCTGCGCCTGGGCCAGCCTTCGCGCTGCGCAAGCGCGCCGTGAGCATCATCGGGCTGGATCGCTACGTCGCCGATGGCATCCTGACCACCGCGCAGGCCGAGTTCCTGCGCCGCGCCGTGCGCGAGCGCCAGAACATCCTGATCGCCGGGGCGACGAGCAGTGGCAAGACCACGCTCGCCAATGCCTTGCTTGCGGAAATCGCCGCCACGGGCGACCGCGTGCTGGTGCTCGAAGACACCATCGAGCTGCAATGCGCGGCCCGCGACCATGTGCCGCTGCGCACCCGCGCGGGCGTCGTGTCCATGACCGAGCTGGTGCGCGCCACGATGCGCCTGCGCCCCGACCGCGTGATCGTCGGCGAAGTGCGCGGCGGCGAAGCTCTGGACTTGGTGAAGGTCTGGGGCACCGGCCACCCCGGCGGCATCGCCACCATCCACGCCGGTTCCGCGCTGGGCGCATTGCTGCGCCTGGAACAGTTGATTCTCGAAGTGGCGGTGAACCCGCCGCGTGCGCTGATCGCCGAGGCGGTCAACGTCGTGATCCACATCGCCGGACGCGGCCGCAAGCGCCGCGTGGAAAGCATCGCCCGCGTCGTCGGCTTCGACGGTGTGGGCTACCGCCTGGCGGACGCGCTGGAAACGCCGTTTCCCGAGCTGACGCCGGTTCCTCTCGCAGCCGATGCCGCTGCGCCTTCCTTGTCCCCTGACCAACCTGGAGAACTGCCATGACGCAGATGCACATTCCTGCTTCCCGTATTTCCGTAAATCCGGCTTCGACCATCGCACGCCTGCGGCGGCTGGTCGGCCCCGCGCACCACGGCCTGCTGCTGGCCGCCGTCATGCTAATGACGGCGGGCACGGCGAAGGCATCCGGTTCCTCGATGCCATGGGAAGGCCCTCTGCAATCCATTCTGGAGTCGATTCAGGGGCCGGTGGCACGCATCGTCGCGGTCATCATCATCATCGCCACCGGCCTCGCGCTGGCCTTCGGCGACACATCGGGCGGATTCCGCAAGCTGATCCAGATCGTGTTCGGCCTGTCCATCGCGTTCGCGGCTTCGAGCTTCTTCCTGTCGTTCTTCAGCTTCTCCGGCGGGGCCGTCGTATGAGCGGGCCGGACAGCTTCGCGGCCGGCTTCGAGGTGCCGCTGCATCGCTCGCTGACCGAACCGCTTTTGATGGGCGGCGCACCGCGCACCGTGGCGATCGCCAACGGCACGCTGGCCGCCGCCGTCGGCCTGGGCCTGCAACTCTGGATTCCCGGTGTCGTGCTCTGGATCGTCGGTCATTCGCTGGCGGTGTGGGGCGCACGGGTCGATCCGCAGTTCATGCAGGTCTTCGCCCGGCACATCAAGCACAAGCCGCTGCTGGACGTGTAGGGGGACGCCGCCATGCTGAACCTTGCAGAGTACCGTCAGCGGCCCGCCTTGCTGGCCGATTGGCTGCCATGGGCGGGGCTGATCGCGCCGGGTGTCGTCTTGAACAAGGACGGCAGCTTTCAGCGCACGGCGCGCTTTCGTGGGCCGGATCTGGACAGCGCAACGCAGGGCGAACTGATCGCCACCACGGCGCGGCTGAACAACGCTCTGCGCCGGCTGGGTTCGGGCTGGGCGCTGTTCGTGGAAGCCGAGCGCCAGTCGGCGGCGGACTATCCGCATTCCGATTTCCCCGAACCGCTGTCGTGGCTGGTGGATGAGGAACGCCGCGCCGCCTTCGAGGAATCGGGCAATCACTTCGAGAGCGCCTATCACCTGACGCTGGCCTACCTGCCGCCGGAAGAATCCCGCGCCCGTGCGGCCAAGCTGCTCTACGAGCACGCGCCGGGCGATGGCGTGGACTGGCGCGGTCGGCTCGATGCCTTCGTGGCGGAAACCGATCGCGTGTTCGACCTGCTCGATGGCGTGATGCCGGAAATCGCCTGGCTCGATGACGCGCAGACGCTGACCTACCTGCACGCCACGGTTTCGACACGGCGCTACCGGCTGGCGTTGCCTGAGGTGCCTTTCCACCTCGACGCGCTGCTGGCCGATTCCGCCCTGGTCGGCGGCCTCGCGCCCATGCTGGGTGATCAGCACCTGCGCGTGGCGTCGGTGCGGGGCTTCCCGACTTCGACCTGGCCTGGCCTGCTGGACGACCTCAACCGCCTCGGCTTTGCCTATCGCTGGAGTACGCGCTTTCTCTGCCTCGACAAAGCCGAGGCGGAAAAGGAGCTGGGCCGCCTGCGCCGGCAGTGGTTTGCCAAGCGCAAGAACGTCATCGCACTGCTGCGCGAAACCATCTTCCAGCAGGAATCGCCGCTGGTGGACACGGATGCCAGCAACAAGGCAGCCGACGCGGACGCGGCCTTGCAAGAGCTGGGAAGCGATCAAGTCGCGTTCGGCTATCTCACCGCCACGGTGACGGTGCTCGATACCGACCCGGCCGTGGCCGACGAGAAGCTGCGCATGGTGGAGCGCGTGATTCAGGGCCGGGGCTTCGTCACCATCCCCGAAACGCTCAACGCAGTCGATGCGTGGCTGTCGTCCATACCGGGCAACGCCTATGCCAATGTGCGCCAGCCCATCGTCTCGACGCTGAACTTGGCGCACATGATGCCGGTGTCCGCCGTGTGGGCCGGGCCGGAGAAAAATGCCCACCTCGACGGCCCGCCGCTTATCGTCACGCGTACCGATGGCGCGACGCCGTTCCGGCTGGTGACGCACATCGGCGACGTGGGGCACACGCTGGTCGCCGGCCCGACCGGCATGGGCAAGTCTGTTCTGCTGGCGATGCTGGCCTTGCAGTTCCGCCGCTATGGCGGTTCGCGCATTTTCGCCTTCGACATGGGGCGATCCATGCGAGCGACGGTGCTGGGCCTGGGGGGCGAACACTACGATCTGGGCGCGGACGGCGGCATTGCCTTCCAGCCACTCGCGCGCATCGACAGCGAAGGCTACCGCACCTGGGCGGCCGAATGGATCGAAGGCCGCTTAGTGCATGAAGGCGTGACCGTCGGCCCCGACGAGAAAGCCGCTATCTGGTCGGCGCTGGGAAGTCTTGCCGGTGCGCCAATGGAACAGCGCACGATGACCGGGCTTTCGGTGCTGCTGCAATCGAATGCGCTGCGGCAAGCGTTGTCGCCGTATGTGCTGGGCGGCGCACACGGCAAGCTGCTGGATGCCGACCGCGACCGGCTTGGCAGCGGCGACGTGCAAGGCTTCGAGATGGAAGAACTCATGCACAGCCCCGCCGCCGTGCAAGCGGTGCTGCGCTACCTGTTCGCCCGCTTCGATGCGCGTTTCGACGGTGCGCCCACGCTGCTGATCCTCGATGAAGCGTGGTTGTTCCTCGATGAACCGTCCTTCGCGGCGCGCATCCGGCAATGGCTCAAGACGCTGCGCAAGAAAAACGTGTCGGTGATCTTCGCCACGCAGAGCCTTGCGGACATCAAGGATTCGACCATCGCGCCCGCGATCATCGAAAGCTGCGCGAGCAGGATCTTTCTCCCTAACCCGCAGGCGACCGAACCGCAGATTCGCACAATCTACGAGGGCTTCGGCCTCAACAGCCGGCAAATCGAGATCGTCGCCACCGCGCAGCCCAAGCGCGACTACTACTACCAATCGCGCCTAGGCAATCGCCTGTTCGACCTCGACCTGGGGCCAGCCGCGCTCGCCTTCGCGGGCGCATCCACACCGCAAGACCAACGCGACATAGACCGCGTGCTCACGCAGGCCGGCGCTCCCGGCTTCGCCGTCGCGTGGTTGCGCCATCGCGGCCTCGATTGGGCCGCCGACCTGCTGCCGTCCTCACCTGCGGCGGCTTCTTTTCTTTCCCAACCACGACAGGAGAACCTGCCATGAAGACCCGTGTGCTTTCCGTTTCGCTCGCCGCCGCGCTGGCCGGCTCGCTGATGCTCGCCCAGCCGGCGGCGGCACTCACCTTCGTTGATCCCGTCAACTTGGTGCAGAACACGCTGACTGCCATCCGCACGCTGGAGCAGATCAACAACCAGATCAACCAGCTCCAGAACGAAGCGCAGATGCTGATGAACCAGGCGCGCAATCTGGCGAATCTCGACTTCAACATCGTCAACCGGCTGCGCTCGACGCTCGCCACCACCGAACGCCTGATTGCCGAGGCGCAGGGACTGGCCTACGACGTGCAGAACATGGATCGGGAATTTGCCCGGCTGTACCCGGAGCAGTACGCGGCCACCGTCAGCGGCGACCAGATGCTGCGTGATGCCCGCGAGCGGTGGAAGAACACGCTTGACGGCCTGCACACCGCGATGCGGATGCAGGCGCAGGTGTCGCAGAACCTGGCGCAAGACGAAAGCGCGCTGGCCGATCTGGTCAGCCAGAGCCAGTCCGCGACCGGCGCGTTGCAGGCCGCGCAGGCGACCAACCAGCTTCTCGCCTTGCAGGCCAAGCAGTCGATCCAGGCCCAGCAGCTCCAGATCACGCAAGACCGGGCGGCCTCGCTGGAACTGGCGCGGCAGGCAGCGGCGACCGAACGCGCCCGCGAAGTGCGGCGGCGCTTCCTCGGCACCGGTACGCCGTACACGCCGCAGTCCGTCAATTTCTACAACAACTGACAGGGGGCGGCCATGCGATGCGTTCCTGTCCTACTGGCCGTGCTGCTGACCGCTTGCGGCCAGCAGCCGGCCGAAGACCTGGCCGCGACCTTGGCCGCCGATCCCGTGCGGCTCAAGGCGCTGCGCGCCCAATGCGCGGCCGACCGGCAAGCCGCAGGCGAAGACGCCTGCCGGGCCGCCGCCGAAGCCTTCCGGCGGCGCTTCTTCGCCGGCCACACCGGGCCGGGCGAATACGGCTCGCTGGCAGAACTGCCGCCGATCCCGGCGAGCTTCGACACGCCCGACGACGACGCGCAGCAAGGCGAGGCGCCGCTCGCCGCTACGGAGGACACGCCATGAACGACGTGACCATCATCGACCGCTTCCTCGATACGTTTTCGCGCTACATCGACTCCGGCTTCGGGCTACTTCAAGGCGAAGTGGCGTTCCTGACAGCCACGCTGATCGTCATCGACATGACCATCGCCGGGCTGTATTGGGCCATGAGCCATGCGACAGGCCAGGGCGAGGACGTCATCGCCAAGCTGCTGCGCAAGGTGCTCTACGTCGGCGCCTTCGCCTACATCATCGGCAACTTCAACTGGCTGGCCAGCATCGTCTTCCGGTCGTTCGCCGGTCTGGGCATCACCGCCACTGGCTCGGCCATCACGATGGAGAACTTCTTGCAGCCGGGCCGGCTGGCGAAGACCGGCATCGACGCGGCTGCGCCGATCCTCGACCAGATCGGCGACATGGCCGGCTTCCCCGAAGTGTTCGTGAACCTCGACCCCATCGTGGTGCTGTTCATCGCCTGGCTGGTGGTGATCCTCTGCTTCTTCGTGCTGGCGGTACAGCTTTTCATCACCTTGATCGAGTTCAAGCTGACCACGCTTGCCGGCTTTGTCCTGATCCCTTTTGCGCTCTGGAATAAAACCTCGTTCCTCGCGGAAAAGGTGCTCGGCAACGTGGTGTCGTCAGGCATCAAGGTGCTAGTGCTGGCCGTCATCGTCGGCATCGGTTCGGGTCTGTTCGCAGAGTTCCAGGTGCATCCCGACGAGCCTTCCATCGACCATGCGCTGGTCGTGATGCTGGCCTCGCTCGCGCTGCTGGCGCTGGGCATCTTCGGCCCTGGGATCGCCAGCGGCCTTGTGTCCGGTGCGCCGCAGCTCGGCGCCGGGGCGATTGCCGGTGCTGCCGTCGGCGCGGTCGGTACGGGCGTTGCCATCGGTGCTGCCGCGACGGGCGTGGGCGGTGCGGTCATGGCGGGCGCACGCATGGCCCCGGCCGCCGCCAAGCTGGCCGGCAGCGGCGCACGCGCTGCCACGTCGGCGGCCAGCAGCGCCAAGTCGGCATTCCAGGCCGGTTCCGCCGCTGCGGGTGGCGGGGCCAAGGGCGCGGCGGCTGGCTTCGGCAATGTCGCCAAGACCGGCGCACAGGCAGCAGGCCGCCGCGCTGCATCGGGTGTCTCCGCTGCCGGACAGAAGGTGGCCGATTCCTTCCGTTCTGGCTGGAACGGCGGCGCTGCCGGCTCCGGCCAGGCCGCCGCAGACGAAGGCGCGGACAGCACTGCCAGCGCACCGAAGCAGGAGCAGCCCGCTTGGGCCAAGCGGATGCACCGCCGCCAGCAAATCACCCATGCCGCGACCACCGCCGCCCACACGCTGCGCGGGGGCGACGGCGGCGGCTCGGGGCAAGGCCCGAGCCTGCGCCCCGATGAATGACCCGATACCTGACCACCAAGGAGAACCCTTATGCGATTCAAGCGACCGCAGGTGCGCTATGCCGACACGCCGCAGCCTGCCACCCCTTACCAGTCCGCCGCGCAGGTGTGGGACGACCGCATCGGTTCGGCCCGCGTGCAGGCGAAGAACTGGCGGCTGATGGCCTTCGGCTGCCTCACGCTCGCGCTGCTTATGGCTGGCGGCCTGTTGTGGCGCTCGGCGCAGTCCATCGTCACGCCCTATGTCATTGAGGTCGATCAGTCGGGGCAAGTGCGCGCCGTGGGCGAGGCGGCGACGCCGTACCGGCCCGCTGATGCGCAGATTGCGCACCACCTGGCGCGCTTTGTGACGCTGGTGCGCTCCCTGTCCATCGACCCCATCGTAGTGCGGCAGAACTGGCTGGATGCCTATGACTACACCACCGACAAGGGCGCGGCCGTGCTCAACGACTACGCCAGCAAGAACGATCCCTTCGCCCGCATCGGCAAGGAGTCGGTGACGGTGCAGATCACCAGCGTTGTCCGCGCCAGCGACACGTCTTTCAACGTGCGCTGGACGGAACAGCGGTTCATCAACGGCGCACCCGCTGGCACCGAGCGGTGGAACGCCGTGCTTTCCACCGTCCTGCAAACCCCGCGCACCGAACAGCGCCTGCGCAAGAACCCGCTAGGTATCTATGTCAATGGCCTGTCGTGGAGCCGCGAACTGGATTCTTCCGAAGGAGCCAAACCATGAGCCAGTCTTTCCGCTTTTACGCTTTCGTGCTGACAGTGGCGGCCCTGTCGGGCTGCGCCTCGCAGGGTAAGCCGCCACCGTCCATCTCGCTCGATGAGCCAGTGCAGGCGCAGGAGCTGCCAGAGCCGCTCGCGCCGGTGGAAGTGGTCGCCGTGCCCGAGCCTCTGGCACTCCCGGCACAGTTGAAGCCGTTGCCTGAAGTGGACACGTCCCCGGCCGCGCCGGAGCCGACCGACGAGAAGGTGCGCGTGTCCCGTGCCAATGCGGAGGCGCGCATCGCGCCGACCCGCGAGGGCTACGTCAACGCGATTCAGGTGTGGCCTTTCACCGATGGCGCGCTGTATCAGGTCTATGCCGCGCCGGGGCGCGTGACCGTGGTTTCGCTCCAGCCGGGCGAAGAACTGGTGACGGTCGCCGCAGGCGACACGGTGCGCTGGATCGTCGGCGACACGTCCAGCGGTAGCGGCGCCGACCTTCGCGTGAACGTGCTGATCAAGCCGATCCGCTCGGCCCTGAAAACCAATCTGGTCATCACCACCAGCCGCCGGACGTACCTGCTGGAACTGACCTCGACCGAGAAGACGTGGATGGCTTCGGTTTCCTGGGAGTACCCGAAAGACCGGATGCTGGCCTTGCAGCGCCAGTCGCAGGCGGCCAGCGCCGCCGCTCCAGTCGATACCGGCTTGTCGCTGGAAAAGATCCGCTTCCGCTACGCGGTCAGCGGCAGCAATCCGCCGTGGAAGCCGCTGCGCGCCTTCGACGACGGCGAAAAGGTCTATATCCAGTTCCCGCCCGGCATCGCCCAAGGCGAACTGCCGCCGCTGTTCGTCATCGGCGCGAAGGGTGACGGGCAACTGGTGAACTACCGATTCCGCCCGCCGTACTACATCGTGGATCGGCTGTTCGGCGCGGCAGAACTGCGCTTGGGCGGTGATGGCGGCGACGTGGTACGCATCGAGCGCACCGATGGCGTAGCCTCAAGGAGTGGGAGGAACTGACCATGAGCCAGGACAACACTTCCGACCTCACCACGCCGCAGGCGGGCAAGGTAGCACCCGAGGCGGTGGCGCTGCGCGCCCAGCCGCGCCCGGTCACGCGCCTGAACCGGCGCACGCTGGCCATCCTCGCAGGCACCCTGTCGGTCGCTGTGCTCAGCGCGCTGATGTGGTCGCTGCAACCGCAAAGGCGAGGCGCAAACGAGCAGACCGAGCTTTACAACGTCGATCGCGTGTCGAAGTCGGAAGGGCTGGACGCGCTACCAGCCGACTACTCGAAGTTGCCGCCCAAGGTGCCGGAGCTTGGGCCACCGCTGCCTGGCGATCTTGGCCCGGCCATCGTGAAGTCGCAGCAGCCGGTGACGGCCGCCTACGCGGCCCCCGGCCACGACCCAAACGACGCGCTACGCAAGGAAGCCGAATCGGCGGCGGCATCATCGGTGTTCTTCCGCTCAGGTTCGCAGAAGGCCGCGCCGGTAGCGCAGACGCAAGTGGCCGCTGCGCCGGGCTTCGCCGCTAATGCGGCGTTCGACCCACTCGCGGCTGGCCCAGCCTCGACGGCGGCCCAGCCTGCCGATCCGACCGCCGTACAGAACCGGCAAGACCAGAAAGAGGCTTTCCAGAAAGCCGGAACCACGGAAACCCGTAATTCTGGCAATCTGACCCTGCCGGCTTCGCCGTATCAGGTCATGGCCGGAACGGTGGTCGCCGGGGCGCTGCTGACGGGCATCAAGTCGGACTTGCCGGGCGACGTGATCGCCACGGTGACGGAGCCGGTCTATGACACGGCCACCGGCAAGTTCCTGCTGATCCCGCAGGGTTCTCGCATCCTGGGCAAATACAACAGCCAAATCAGCTACGGGCAGAGCCGCGTGCAGGTGGTATGGAACCGGATCATCCTGCCCGACACGTCTTCGCTCACGCTCGACAACCTGGCGGGCACCGACCCGGCCGGTTATGCCGGGCTGGAAGATGATGTGGATTGGCATTGGGGTCGCATTTTCGCCGGCGCGGCGCTGACCACGCTGTTGGGTGTCGGTGCCGAACTGGCCGCGCCGGAGAACCGGCAGGACGGTGATCGCATCATCATCGCCGGCCGCGACAGCGCCCAGGACAGCATCAATCAGGTCGGCCAAGAGATGACCCGGCGCAACCTCAACATCCAGCCCACCTTGACGGAGCGCCCCGGCTTGCCGGTACGCATCATCGTCAACCGCGATCTTGTGTTGCGGCCGTACCAGCCGCTTTTCTTCAACAGGGGGACTTCACGATGACGACGCGCAAGCTGCGGCTCGGGCCGCTGCCGAAAACGGAATCCACGAAGCTGACCTTTGCCTGCCCGGCCAGCCTGAAAGCCGACCTTGACCGATACGCGGCGCTGCACGCGCAAACCTACGGCGAGGCGGTCGATGCCACGGTGCTGATTCCGCACATGCTGGAAGCCTTCATGGCCGGGGATCGGGGATTCAGGAAGGGAGGCGCGAGCAAGGCCTCGCCGCCGAAGCCAAGCTGATGATGCGAGTTTCCGCTGGTGGTCATCCCTCTAACGCGCAGCCAAAGGCTGCGCGTTCTTCGTTCTGGAGGACGGCGACCTATTGGGCTATGATGACCAAATGCGGCCACCGTCTGCTGGCAATCGTCCCCGATACAGCACGCTCCGGCTTTCTACCGCAAAGCTCTTATGTGGCTCCCAGCCCACAACGCCGCAGTCTCGCAAGGCGGCCCGAAGTAGAGCTAAACCCGCGCCCCATTTAGACTTCCGGCCATCAAGCCATTTTCACAAATGACTTGACGCCGCCAATTTTTTACCCTTTGCAGCAGCGCAATCATCCTTCTGGTTCCATAAATCGTGAATTTTTATCCGAAAAGAGTGCTTTCAAACCACTATCCCAGCTTTTATGAATTTGTGGTGTTATGCATTCAAATTAACGGTATTAAAAAGCATAACGTGGGATCATATGGCCATCTTTTGCGCTCCCCACTGCCAAAATCCTTGGGCAGCCTGCTGCTTGCGGCTGCGCTCACCCTGACAGCCGGCTGCAGCCCGGATGAAGCCGCCCGCCCCGCAGCCGCTGCGCCGGGCCTGAAAACCTATCGCCATGCCATGGACCAGGCGCCCACCAGCCTCGATCCCACCCAGGCCGCCAATGTTTACGCCAACCATGTGGTCGTCAATGCCTACGATACGCTTTACGCCTACAAGTACCTCGCGCGGCCCTACCAGCTGAAACCCAATCTGGCAGCCGACTTTCCGACGGTTTCAGCCGACGGCTTGCGCTACACGATTCGCATCAAGCAGGGCGTCCGCTTCATCGACGATCCCTGCTTTCCTGGCGGTCGCGGTCGCGAGCTGGTCGCCGAGGACCTGGTCTATTCGATCAAGCGACAGTTCGATCCGAAAAACCAGCCGCAGGGTGCGTGGCTGTGGCAAGGGCGTATCGCCGGCCTCGATGAATGGAAGGCCAGCGGTGCCGACTACGATCAGCCGGTGCAGGGCTTGCGCGCGCTCGACCGATACACGATACAGATCGAGCTGACCCGCCCCTATCCGCAGCTCGCCGATACCTTTGCCCAGGGCTATTCGGCTGTGGTCCCGCGCGAAGCTGCGGAAAAATACGGCAAGGCGCTGGGCGTGCATCCGGTCGGTTCCGGACCCTTCCGGCTCGTCAGTTACGACTCCTCGCGGGTGGTGATGGAACGCAACCCCTGGTACCGGCAGGAGCCAGTCGACCTGCAGGCCGAGGGCTACGATCCCGCCACGCAGGCATACACCGGCATCGAGGCGATCGACGGGCGTTCGCCACCCTTCATCGACCGGCTCGAGATTCACTTCATCACCGAGTCGAGCGCGGCGTGGACCTCTTTTACCAAAGGCAACGAGGTCCAGTTCGGCTCGCCACCGATCGAGCAGGTCGACCGGGTACTCGCCAGCAAGAAGCCGGTGCGCCTGCAACCGGAATACGCCGACCGCTTCCATGTGTATTCCGGCCCGGAGGGCGGCTTTGTCTTCACGGCCTTCAACATGGATTTCCCGGAGTTCGGCTATAACCCCGATCCGGAGCGGGAACGCCGCAACAAGGCCCTGCGCTGCGCGATCATCAAGGCCTACGACTGGGAGGCACGCAACCAGAGCTGGTACTTTGGCCTGGCGAACTACTTTCCCGGCATCATCGTGCCCCTGAGTCCGGAATACGATCCCGCGCTGTCGCGCGCCAGCGTGACACTCGATGTCGCCGGTGCCCGGCAGCTGCTGCGCGATAACGGCTGGACGCCGCAGAACCTGCCGACCCTGGTCTATGGCACGACGGCCGGGGTTACCGAGCGCCTGTTCTTCGAGCAGTTCCGCGCCTGGATGGTGGCCATCGGCTGGCCACACGACAAGGTCGTGCGCAAGACCTACGCCACCTTCGGCGATATCTCCCGCGCCTGGAAGCGGGGCGAGCTGCCGCTGGTGGCCAAGGGCTGGGGCCTCGACTATCCGGATGCCGAGAACACACTGCAGCTTTTCTATGGACCCAATGGCTCGCCCGGCTCGAACGACGCCAACTACCGCAACCCCGAATATGATCGCCTCTATGAACAGTCTTCGGTCATGCTCGCTTCACCGGAACGCACGGCAATCTACCGGCGCATGAACCAGATGGTGATCGACGATTGCGTGGCGATGACCGGCCTGTCGCGTACCCGGATCTACCTGTGGCACAAGAACGTCATTGCAGTACCCGACCGTGAAATTGTCGGCGGCTTCTTCCTGAAGTACGTTGACGTGCTGCCCGCCACGCGACCCGAAGGCTGAACCGTGGAACTGATGCAGTATGTGTTGCGCAAACTGCTGACCGGCATCCCGCTGGTGCTGGGTGTCACGCTGGTCAGCTTCGCGCTGATGGTCTACTTCGGTCCCGACATGACCTATCAGCTGCTCGGCAAGAACCCCACCGCCGAACAGATCACCGAGGTGCGCCAGCAGCTGGGCTACGACCAGTCCTTCCTCCAGCGCTATGTCGGCTACCTGGCCGAGATCGTCCGCCTGGACTTCGGCAATTCATCGAGCGGCGAGCCGGTACGGGCGCTGCTCGCCAAGACCATTCCCGTGTCGCTGATCCTGATCCTGCCGGGCTTCCTGCTCGGCCACCTCCTCGGCATCCTGCTGGCGCTGGCCGCGGCGTACTGGCGTGGACGCTGGCCCGACAAGCTGATCATGGCGGTTGCGGTGATCGGCATGAGCGTGAGCTTCCTGATCGTCATCATCGCCTTCCAGATCCTGCTGTGCTCGAGCGATGGCCTCGACCTGTTCCCGGTGCGCGGCTGGAACGCGCAGACCTTGCCTGACTATCTGGCCTACGTCGCCGTCCCGACGCTCGCCACCACCTTCGTGGCGCTCGGCTACGAGACGCGCTTCTACCGCTCGGTCATCGTCGAGGAAATGAGCCGCGACTATGTGCGCACGGCGCGGGCCTTCGGCCTGCCCTCGAGCCGGATCTTCCTGCGCAGCATCCTGAAAAACTGCCTGATCCCGATCATCACCCGCGTCATGTTCTCGATTCCGCAGGTTGCCATCGGGGGCAGCCTGCTGATCGAGAGCTACTTCGGCATCCCCGGCATCGGCAAGGCGACCTACGAGGCGATCATCACCGGTGACCAGCCGGTGCTGAAGGCGGTGGTCAGCCTGACGGCCATCCTGTTCGTGTTCGTCATGTTGCTCAATGACATCCTCTACCGCGCCGTCGATCCACGGGTGTCGCTCAAATGAACAGCATCTGGCACAAGGTGCTGCGCAAGTTCCAGGCCGACCGCGCCGGGGTCGCGGGCTGTGTCGTGGTGCTGTGCTATTTCCTCGCCGCGCTCGGCGTCTGGTGCGGCTGGTGGGCGACCGACTGGGCCGACCTGGGTGGCGGCAAGTGGGAGCCCGCCTCCGCGGCACACTGGTTCGGTACCAATATCATCGGCCAGGACATTTTCTCGCGAGCGCTCTACGCGACCTCCACCGCCTTCGAAGTGGGCGTCGTGGTTGCGGTGCTCGCCACGCTGGCCGGCGGCGTACTCGGCGCCTTTGCGGGCTTCTTTGCCGGCAGCTGGATCGACGAACTGCTGCTGTGGGTGATGAACGTACTCGATGCCATTCCCTTCTACCTGTTCGTTGCCGCCGTGGCCTATACGCTGGCGGGCAGTCCATGGGCCATGCATGTGGCGATGATCACCTCGTTCTGGATCGGCACCGCACGGCTGGTGCGCGGCGAGGTCATCAAGCTGCGCGGCATGGAATACATCGAGGCGGCCTATGCCATCGGCCTGTCGCGGCTGCGGATCATCTTCCGCCATATCCTGCCGAATACCTCGCACATCCTGCTCGTGCAGGGCTCCATCACCTTTGTCAGCGCGATCAAGGCCGAAGTGATCCTCAGTTTCCTCGGCATCGGCATCCGTGACGGCATGAGCTGGGGGCTGATGATCGAGGAGAGCACCATGGAAGTGCTCGCCGGCTTCTACAACAACTTCCTCGCCGCCTCGCTGCTGATGTTCGGCCTGGTGATGGCCTTCAATGCCCTGTCCGATGCGCTGCAGGACGCGATGGATCCGAGGAAAGTCGCTTGAGCAGCCAGGACCAGCCCAGGCCCTTGCTCAGGGTCCGCGATCTCAGCGTGGAGTTCCGCACCATGGACGGCACGGTGCGGGCGGTCGATGCGGTGAGCTTCGATGTCTGGCCGAACGAGACCGTTGGCCTGGTTGGCGAGTCCGGCTGCGGCAAGACCGTGACCGGCCTGTCGATGTTGCGCCTCGTCCCGACCCCGCCCGGCCAGATCGTTGGCGGCCGCATCGAACTCGAAGGTCGCGATCTGCTTGCGCTTGGTGCCGGCGAGATGGAGCGGCTGCGGGGCCGTGAGCTGGCGATGATCTTCCAGGAGCCCATGACCTCCCTGAACCCGGTGTTCACCATCGGCAGCCAGATCACCGAGGTGTTGCAGCGTCACCGCCAGCTTTCCCGCCGGCAGGCCCGCGAGACAGCCGCTGCGCTGCTCGCGAAGGTCAACATCCCGGATCCCGGCCGGCGCCTCGACGACTGCCCGCACCAGCTCTCGGGCGGCATGCGCCAGCGGGTGATGATCGCGATGGCGCTGTCCTGCAATCCGAAACTGCTGGTCGCGGATGAACCGACCACCGCCCTCGACGTCACCACCCAGGCGCAGGTGCTGGCACAGATGCGCCAGCTGCAGGACGAGTTCCACATGGCCGTGATACTGGTGACCCACGATCTCGGCGTCGTTGCCGAGAACTGCCAGCGAGCGCTGGTCATGTACTGTGGCAGCATCGTCGAGGCGGGGCGCACGGAGCGGCTGTTTGCGCAGCCGCGCCATCCCTACACGGCGGGACTGCTCGCCTCGATTCCACGCATACGCGCCGAGCGCATCCGGGAGTTGCCGGTGATCCCCGGCCGTGTTCCCGATCCCGGCACCCTGCCCGAGGGCTGCCGTTTCGCCGGTCGTTGCGAGCGTGTGCAGCCGCGCTGTCACCAGGAGCGCCCGCTCCTGCGCGGCGATCCCGATGGCGGTGCGGTCGCCTGCCACTATCCGCTGGGTGCCGGCACATGAACGCAGCGCCACTGGTCGAGGCGCGTGGCCTCAGCAAGTCGTTCCCCGTCCATGGCGGACTGTTCCGTCGTGTCGTCGCTGAAATCCGGGCTGTCGACGATGTGAGCTTCGTGATCCATGCGGGCCGTACCCTGGGGCTGGTGGGCGAATCCGGCTGTGGCAAATCAACCCTTGGCCGCATGCTGTTGCGCCTGCAGGAACCCACGGCTGGCGAGCTGCTGTTTGCCGGTGACAGGCTCACGCATCTCGACCGGCAGCAGATGCTCCGCTACCGCCAGCGCATACAGGCGATCTTCCAGGATCCCTACGGCTCACTGAGTCCGCGGCGCACGGTTGGCCAGACCATCCGCGAGCCACTCGACATCCACCGCATCGGTACGCCTGCGGAACGCCGGCGGCGTGTGGACGAACTGCTGGATGTGGTCGGGCTCAGTGCGCAGGCCGCTCACCGCTATCCGCACGAATTTTCCGGTGGCCAGCGCCAGCGCGTCGGCATCGCGCGCGCGCTGGCGCTCGATCCGCAGTTTCTGGTCGCTGACGAACCGGTGTCCGCACTCGATGTCTCGGTGCAGTCGCAGGTGCTGAACCTGATCGTCCGCCTGCAGCGCGAGCGGGGCATTGCCCTGCTGTTCATCTCGCACGATCTGGCCGTGGTCCAGCATGTCAGCGACGACATCGGTGTGATGTATCTCGGCCGCCTGGTCGAACTGGCCCCGGCCAGCCAGGTGCTCGGCGCGCCCCGGCATCCCTATACCGAGGCGCTGATCTCGGCCGTGCCGCAGATCGGCCGCCCGCCGCGCTCGCGTATCGTCCTGTCCGGCGAAGTGCCCTCGCCCCGCAACCCGCCGCCGGGCTGCGCCTTTCATCTGCGTTGTCCGAAGGCGATGCCGGAGTGCCGCTCGGTTCGCCCGGTGCTCCAACCGGTCGGCACCGGAGCCTCGGTGGCCTGCCACCTCTACAAGTGAGGCTCGTTCAGGAGCGCCAGAACGAGGGCGAGAAGAGCACGAGCAGGGTGAAGACTTCCAGTCGGCCCAGCAGCATCGCGAGGATGCAGATCCATTTGGCTGTTGCGCCGATCTGCGTGAAGTCGGCAACGACCGACCCGAGCCCCGGACCCATGTTGTTGATCGAACTTGCCAGTGCGGAAAACGCCGTGACCTGGTCGAGTCCGGTCGCCACCAGCACCAGCAGCATCGCGCCGAACAGGACGATGTAGACCACGCAAAACCCCCACACCGCCTCGATCACCCGCGATGGCACCACGGAACGACCGAGACGTATGGGAATTTCGGCGGCCGGATGCACCAGTCGCCGCACTTCGCGACTGCCCTGGTTGAACAGCAGCAGCCAGCGGATGACCTTCATCCCGCCGCTGGTTGATCCCGCGCAGCCGCCTATGAAGCTCACCAGGATCAGGCTCAGCGGCAAGGCGCCCGGCCACTGGTCGAAGCCACTGGCCACGAATCCGGTACTGGTCATGAAGGAGACGAAGTGAAACAGGGAATGCCAGAGCGACTCGCCGAGCGTCGCATAGTGTTGTGAAAAAAACAGGGTCACTGCGCCCGCTGCCGTCAGGCACAGCAGAATCAGCGTGTAGGCGCGAAACTCCGGGTCGCTCCAGTAGGCCGTCAGGCTGCGGCTGCGCCAGACAACGAAATGCAGGGAAAAGCTGGCGCCTGCCAGGAACATGAACACCACGGCGATGAGCTCGATCTGCGTGCTGTTGAACCAGGCGATGCTGGCATCGTGGGTGGAGAAGCCACCGGTCGCGACGGTGGCAAAGCTGTGGCACACGGCATCGAAGGCATCCATGCCGGCATACCAGTAGGCCAGGCCGCACAGGACGGTGAGGCCGACATAGATCAGCCACAGCGCCTTGGCGGTTTCGGTGATGCGCGGCGTGAGCTTGCTGTCCTTCATCGGCCCCGGCGTTTCGGCGCGGTACAGCTGCATGCCGCCGACACCGAGCATGGGCAGGATGGCCACCGCCAGCACGATGATGCCCATGCCACCCAGCCAGTGCAGCTGGGCGCGGTAATAGAGAATGGACTTCGGCAGCAGGTCCAGTCCGGCCAGGGTCGTGGCACCCGTCGTGGTCAGGCCCGAGACGGTTTCGAACACCGCGTCGGCCAGCGACATCTCCGGAAAGTGGGTGAGCAGCAGCGGCAGTGCCCCGAAGCTGCTCAGGCCCAGCCAGAAGATCGCCGCGACCAGGAAGCCGTCGCGCAGGCGCAATTCGCGCCGGTCATTGCGCGACGGCAGCCAGGCCAGCAGTCCGGCCACGAAGGTGATGGCAAAGGAGGTGAAAAAGGCCCCGGTCTGGCCATCGGCAAAATGCACGGACACCGCAACCGGCGGCATCATCGTGAGGCTGAAGAGCATCAGCAACAGGCCGAGGATTCGCTGGACTACCCGAAAATGCATGCCTGGATCCGCTGGCTGTGCCTGGGGCGATCAGGTCCTGAACAGCCGCTCGACCTGCTGGATCTGGCGGCGGTCGGTGACGAACAGGATCAGGTGGTCATCGGCCTGCACGATCGTATCGTGGTGCGCCTCCAGGACGTCGTTGCCGCGTACGATGATGTTGATGGTGGCTCCCTTGGGCAGGGCGATTTCCTCGATTCGCCGCCCGATGACCCGCGAGCTCTTGCGGTCGCCGCGGGCGATGGCCTCGATGGCTTCGGCACGGCCACGTCGCAGCGAGTGGATGCGCACCATGCCGGCCTGCCGTACATAGGCCAGCAGCGCGCCGATGGTGATCTGCGGCGGCGAAATACCCACGTCGATGCGCGGTCCCTCGACCAGTTCCGCATAGGACGGCCGGTTGATCAGCGCCATCACCTTCCTGCAGCCCAGCCGCTTGGCGAGCATGGCCGAGAGGATGTTCACTTCCTCGGCGTTGGTCAGCGAGACGAACACATCGGTGCCGTCGATGTTCTCTTCCAGCAGCAGGCTCTCATCCGCAGCGTCGCCGCGCAGGACGATGGCCGAGGCGAGGCCTTCCGAAGCGATGCGCGCGCGCTCGCGGGATTGCTCGATGATCTTGACCTGGTTGGTCTTTTCCAGGCTCTGCGCGGCCCGGAAGCCGATGTTGCCAGCACCGGCGATGATGATCCTGCGCACCGGGTCCTCGAGCTTGCGCAACTCGCGCATCACCGAGCCGATGTCCTGGCGGGCGGCGATGAAAAACACTTCATCGCCCTCGAGCAGGCGGGTCTTGCCCTCCGGCAGGATGGCCTCGCCTTCGCGGTAAATCGCCGCGATGCGGGTTTCGATGCCCGGGATGTGGTCGTGAAGCGTGCGGATCTCCTGCCCGACCAGTGGACCGTCGCGATGCGCACGGGCACCGACCAGCCGGACCTTGCCATCGGCGAAGTCGAGCACCTGGAAGGCGCCGGGGTAGCGGATCAGCTGCTCGATGTGCCGCGTGACCAGCTGCTCGGGGCTGATGCACAGGTCCACGGGGATGCGCTCGTTGCCGAACAGTTCCGGCTGGTTGATGTACTCGGCGGAGCGGACCCGCGCGATTTTCGTCGGCGTGCCGAACAGGGTGTGGGCCACCTGGCAGGCGATCATGTTGACTTCATCGCTGCTGGTCAGTGCGATGACCGTGTCCATGTTCGCGCAGCCGGCCCGTTCCAGGGTGCCGGGCGAGCTGGCATGGCCAAGCACGGTGCGCACGTCGAGACGATCCTGCAGGTCGCGCAGCACGATCGGGTTGGAATCGACGATCGTGACCTCATTGGCTTCTTCACGAGCCAGGTGATAGGCGGCCGTGGAACCGACCTGTCCGGCGCCAAGAACGAGGATCTTCATGCGTGGGTTCGCCGAGCTGTACGCGGCTGCGAGTTTAACCGGTTTCGCCGCTGCCCGTCCGGCTCACAGCATTTCCAGCCTGGCGTAGGACATCACCAGCCACTTGGCTCCGGCCTGCTCGAAATTGACCTGGATGCGGGCGTGTGCACCGGCGCCCTCGAAGCCCAGTACCACGCCATCGCCGAAGCTGCCGTGGCGTACCCGCTGGCCGAGGCGGATGCCAAAGCCCTGGTCGGCCGGTGGCAGGCTGCCGCGCTCGTAACGCGGTTGCGTGACGTGCATCCGTGGCCGGACTTCCTCGATCAGCCGCGCCGGGATCTCGCTGATGAAGCGCGAAGCCTGGCGAAAACTGTCCATGCCGTGCAGGCGCCGCTGCTCGGCGTGGGTCAGGTACAACTCGCTCATGGCCCGGGTGATGCCCACGTAACAGAGCCGGCGCTCCTCCTCCAGCCCGTCGCCGTCGTTCAGTGAACGCTGGTGCGGGAACAGCCCGTCCTCGAGGCCGGTCAGGAACACCACCGGAAATTCGAGACCCTTGGCCGAGTGCAGCGTCATCAGCTGGACGCAATCTGCACCGTTGTCGGCCTGCACATCCCCGGACTCCAGCGCGGCATGGGACAGGAAATCCAGCAGCGGTGGCAGGCTGGCATCGTCCTCCGCTGGCGCCTCGCCGGTCTGGCGTCCATCGGTTTCAAAGCTGCGGGCCGCACTCACCAGTTCGTCGAGGTTCTCCAGCCGGCCTTCCGCACGGTCACGGGGTTCCTTCTTGTAGTGGGCGATGATGCCGCTGCGCTGGATCACGTGATCCACCTGCTCGTGCAGGGCCAGGTCCGCGGTGTCCCTGGCCATGCCCTCGATGAGCATCAGAAAAGCCATGATGGCGCGTCCGCCGCGTCCGTTGGCATCGCCGCTGGCGACGATCTGCGCGGCGCGCCACATGGAGGTGGCGTTGCCCCGCGCGTACTCGCGGATGGTGTCGACCGAGCGGGCACCGATGCCGCGCGTCGGCACGTTGACCACCCGCTCGAAGGAGGCATCGTCGTCATGGTTGGCGAGCAGGCGCAGGTAGGCCAGTGCGTCCTTGATTTCCGCGCGCTCGAAGAAGCGCTGGCCACCGTAGACGCGGTAGGGCATGCCGACCCGCATGAGCATTTCTTCGAAGCTGCGTGACTGCGCGTTCGAGCGGTACAACACCGCGATCTCGCTGCGTGCGCTGCCCTGCTGGACGCGGTCCTGGATCCGGCCGACGACGAACTCCGCCTCATCCCGTTCGTTGTAGGCGCGGTACAGGCGGATCGGTGTGCCCTCGCTGCCGGCGGTCCAGAGTTCCTTGCCGAGCCGGCCGGTGTTGTGGGCGATGATCGCGTTGGCTGCGTTGAGTATGGTCTTCGTCGAGCGGTAATTCTGTTCGAGCTTGATGACCCGCGCCGCCGGGAAATCACGCTGGAAGCGGTGCATGTGCTCCTGGCGCGCACCGCGCCAGCGGTAGATGGACTGGTCGTCGTCGCCCACCGCAAAGGGAATGCCGGTGGTTCCGGTCAGCAGCCGCAGCCAGGCGTACTGGATGGTATTGGTGTCCTGGAACTCGTCGACCAGCACGTGCTGGAAACGCCGCCGGTACTGCTCGAGGATGGCCGGGTTGTTCTTCCACAACTCGAAGGCCCTGAGCAGGAGTTCGGCGAAGTCGACCACGCCGGCCTTGTCGCAGGCCTCTTCATAAAGCCGGTACAGATGGATCAGCTGCCGGCGACTGGTGTCGCCGTTGTCGCTGAGCTGGGCCGGCCGCAGTCCCTCATCCTTGTGGTGGTTGATGAACCACTGGATCTCGCGCGGCACCCAGGTGGTCTCGTCCAGGTCCAGGCCCTTAATCAGCCGGCGAATCACCCGCTGCTGGTCCTCGGCATCGAGGATCTGGAAGGATTCGACCAGCCCCGCCTCGCGCCAGTGCCGGCGCAGCAGGCGATG
>JAHDYM010000123.1 GCA_023383705.1 Gammaproteobacteria bacterium
ATTGTCCTATACGCTGCCAGCGCGGCATGTGCGAAAAATCCCAGTTCATCCAGATGCGCACCGCACGGCCGGCGATATTGCTGTCGGGAATCATGCCCACGCCCTCGTAGCGGCTGTCGCGGCTGTTGTCCCGGTTGTCCCCCATCATGAAGTAATGCCCCGGCGGCACGATGAATCTGCCCTCGAGGCTGCCTCTGCCCGGCACCCACAGCACCTGGTGATCGGTAGCGCCAAGCTGCTCCCGGCCAAGCAGCGAGCCATCCTGGTCACCGCCCTGGTAGGGACCGATGATGCTGACGGGCACCGGCTGGTCATTGATGAAGATCTGGCCATTCAGGTAAGTGACGGTATCCCCCGGTAATCCGACCAGGCGCTTGATGTAGTTGGTGGAAGGATCCGAAGGCAGCCGGAACACCACCACGTCACCGCGTTCGGGTTCGCCGAGTTCGAGAATCTTGCTGTTCAGGACGGGCAGGCGCAACCCGTAGGAGAACTTGTTGACGAAGATGAAATCACCGATCAACAGGGTCGGCATCATGGAACTCGACGGGATCCGGAACGGTTCGAACAGGAAGGACCGGACCACCAGCACCACGAACAGGACCGGGAAAAACGAGCGGGAGTATTCAACCAGCAGGGACTCTTTTGCCGCGGGCGAGCGGGCCAGCCGCCGCGGCCTGAGCCAGACGGCATCGAGCGCCCAGATGATGCCAGTCAGGGCAGTCGCACAAACCAGTACAAATGCAAAATCCACGTTCACCGCCAGCCAGATGCAAAACAGCGCATAGCCTAACATGGCGGCTGCAAACACCCGCTGCACGACGGGTGGTCAGGCGGGAGTCGGCCAGCGAAGGAATCTAGCCGGCCAGCACAGCGCGCAATGCCGCCCTGTCCGGCCGGCCGAAGCAGATGACCTGACCCCGGTAACTCAGCACCGGAACCTGCAGACCATACAGCTGCCGCCAGTCATCCCGGCTGTCCACATCGAGTACGGTCACGCTGATCTGCGCGCCGTAAAGGCGGTGGAGTTCCTCCAGCATGAACTCGCAGAGATGGCAGCCATCGCGGCTGTAGAGGGTCAGCTCGATCAAGGACTAATTGCCGATTTCACCCGCCGTCGGGTCACCGTCAATTCTCTGCAGCGACCTGGCGATCATCTCGACGGTACGCACGGGAACCTCGCCGACAGCGGTCACCAGCCAGGTGCCGGTCATCTCCGTGTAGGCATTGGCTGCACCGATGCGCGATACCCCCTCGCCCTGCCCCGTCGCGTTGACGCCGCTTTCGACAAACACGGAAACATTCACGAGGCCATCCGAGTAAACCAGGTGTTCCATCGGTGCGTCGCCGCTGTCGACCTGTCGCGAACGGGCCGTGTGCAACCTGAATCCGGGTGGCAACGATGTGGCGCGCCACACCGGCGATGCGGGACGCCCCCCGGCAAGCGGGGATTCGGCGCCACCGGCATCCGACTGGCGCCAGCTGAACCCTTCCGTGCTTACCGAGGGATCCAGCGCCGCCGCCGGAATCTGCGCCGCCAGCGAGATTTCGGAGAACAGCAACTGCTCGACCACGGAACCATCGCTGGCATGGATCTGGACCTTGAGGGGCATGGCAGTATCACGATCCAGCCACAGCTGGTAGCCGTAACGGTACTGGTCCAACGGCTTCACCGTGACCAGCCATGTCGATCGCCCCACCAGCCGGCCGCCGCTCGCAATGGTGAAACGGTAGTGCTCGTCGTCGAAGCGCGCATCGTCCGGGAACTGCTGCCGCAAGGGGCTTGTCCCGTTGGTCGTGCTGCTGCGCCGGCCGACGACGACGGCACGCTGATCCGGAAAAATGCAGGTGACCTCATCGCCGCGGCGGATGATCTCGCGACCCACCTCGTCCATTGCGGTTATGCGCTCGGCGCCAACCCCGCCATCGACACGGTGCACCACATGCATGACAGAGGCCTCGTTGCCATGCATCTGCACCAGCGTACCCTCGTAGTTCAGGCTGTTGAGTGCGTGCCCCATGCGGACGAGCCAATCCTGCGGATCACCTTCCGCCCGGACAGGCAGCGCTGCCGAGACCGACAGCACGAGCGCGATGCCGGCGAGGAGATGTGGGGTTCCACCCCGGCGGCGCATCATTTCGCGGAATACTCGACGCGCGCATAACCGGCAGCGGCATAGCTCCGGTCGTTGACGATGTGCGAGTCGGCCACCTGCACCGCAAGCGTCCCGCTGTACTCGCCATGCATGACCAGATAGTCGGTCAACCGCTGCCGGGAAAGCGGTGCCGGCGCCGACGACCGCGCCGGCCCGCGCATTTCAGCAGCCACGGCAACCGGCATGAGTACGCCAGTCCTGCCAGCCTGTGCTGCCGCATCGGGCGCGAGCGACGGTCCCCTGACCGTCGCCATCAGGAAGAGCGTCAGCAGGACTGTCGCCGCAGCCGCGAAGGGCACGACATTTTCCTGCCAGGACCGGGACCGGAGCGGTACCGCAGGCAGCCGGCCTGCCGCCACCTCCGGCTCCCGGCCGGACTCCAGGGCCCGGCGTACCCGCTCACCCAGCCGCCGCGCAGCAGGCAAGGCCGGATCACCGCGCAACGCCGCCCCGATGAGTCCATAGCGCGCCAGGCGCCCGTGGCCCACCTGGCCATGCCCGAGCCGCGCGACCAGCAGTTCCAGCTCGGCTGCCGGCAACTCGTCATCGAGCCATGCAGACAACTGCTCGGCAACCGGATCCGGCATCGCTTCGGGTAGCTTGTCCACTTCAGTTCACCATCGGTCCGATGCTGGCATCGATGGCTTCACGGGCACGGAAGATCCGCGAACGGACCGTGCCGACCGGACAATCCATCGCCTGTGCAATCTCCTCGTAACTCAAGCCTTCGATCTCCCGCAGCACGATCGCCGTCCGCAACTCATCCGGCAGGCTTTCCATCGCCCGTGCGATGGTCTGCCGCAACTGCTCCTGCATGACGAGTCCCTCCGGTGATTCTTCATCGCGCAGACGGGCATCACTGGCGTAGTGATCCGGATCCTGGCTGTCGAGTTCCTGCTCGGGGGGCTTGCGTTGAACTGCGGCAAGATGGTTCTTTGCCGCGTTGATGGCAATCCGGTACAACCACGTATAAAAGGCGCTGTCGCCACGAAAGGCCGGCAATGCCCGGTAAGCCTTGATGAAGGCCTCCTGGGAGACATCGAGAGCATCAGCCGGGTCACGCACAAAACGCATCACGAGCTTGAGGATCTTCTGTTGGTACTTGAGAACCAGCAGGTCGAACGCACCGCGATCGCCGCGTTGCGCACGCTCCACGAGAAGCTGGTCACCGTCGGTTACTGCCATGCCCCTTGATCCTGTTGCGGACTGCGGGCGCCTGACAGCTCACCGGTCGTGTAGACCCCGACCGAAACTGAAAGTTCGCCACGCGTGATCCGCGTCCCGAATATGCAATATAGCGACACTGGAGATGCGCCGCAGCGTCAGACTGATTCTAACTCAAGCCACACAACTTAAATTCTCCGCAGGCGCACCAGCAGTCGACGCCAGGTATCTGCATCGAGCGGCATGCGGAACACGATTGCGGAGGTGATGCGCCCGTCGTCACCAGCAAGACGAAAACCGGCCGCGATTCCGGGCAGGATCCACGGCCGGCCCTTCAATCGCAGCTCGCCCGCCCCGCCGTCCCCGGCGCTGATCCGGCCGGTGGTATCGACACTGAAAGCGGCAACCGGGTGGCTGGCGAACAGCGCATGGCCAGCCTGCAGGCAGGCGATGAGGCCCGCCAGAATGGCAGCGGCCAGCGGCAGCCCGCTGAGCCGGATCGACAGGAGCGCGGCCAGCGTAACCGCAACGACACCGCCTGTCAGGCACCAGTGCCGCTCAAGCCGAAGACCAAATGAGAAGCCGTTCGACCACATGGCGCAGACCGGGATCTTCCGTGGTCACACGCCCGGCCAGCAAGTCGACTATGTCGGGATCCTGCCAGGAAAGGAGCTGCTCGAAAGCGCGGCGCTCGGCGTCCGGTGCCGACGGGAAGTCCTCATCCAGCCAGCGCAGCAGCAATACGTCGAGTTCACGCATTCCGCGCCGGCACCGCCAGCGCAGCTGGCCCGGATTCACAGCTGGCGTTCGACCAGCATGCGCTTGATCGCGGCGATCGCCTTCGCCGGGTTGAGGTCCTTCGGGCAGGCGTTGGTGCAGTTCATGATCGTGTGGCAGCGATACAGCCGGAACGGATCCTCGAGGAAATCCAGACGCTCACCGGTGGCCTCGTCCCGCGTATCCACCAGCCAGCGATGGGCAGCAAGCAGCGCGGCCGGACCCAGATAACGGTCGCTGTTCCACCAGTAGCTCGGGCAACTTGTGGAACAGCAGGCGCACAGGATGCAGGCGGAAGGGCTGTTGATCAGTTCCTGGTCCTGCTTCGACTGCAGGCGCTCGCGGTCCGGTGGTGGTGGCGTCTGCGCCTGCAGCCAGGGCTTGATCGAGGCGTACTGGGCATAGAAATTCGTCAGGTCCGGCACCAGGTCCTTGATGACCGGCATGTGCGGAAGCGGATAGATCTTCACATCACCACGGATATCCTCGATGGCCTGCGTGCAGGCCAGCGTGTTCAGTCCGTCGATGTTCATCGCGCAGGAACCGCAGATACCCTCACGGCAGGAACGGCGGAAGGTCAGCGTCGGATCGACTTCGTTCTTGATCTTGATCAGCGCATCGAGAACCATCGGACCGCAACGGTCGAGGTCCACCGCATAGCTGTCCACGCGCGGGTTCTGGCTACTGTCGGGGTCATACCGGTACACCTGAAACTTGCGCACACGGGTGGCACCCTCGGCAGCCGCAAAGGTCTTGCCGGGCGTAACTCTGGAATTGGCAGGCAGGGTGAACTCGGCCATATCTAATACGTCCGCGCCTTTGGCGCGACTGTCTCCACTTCGTTGGTTAGGGTCTGCAGCTTCACGGGACGATAGTCGAACTTCACCCCGCCCTGCGCATCGATCCAGGCCAGCGTGTGCTTCAGCCACTGCTGGTCATCACGGTCCGGGAAGTCTTCACGTGCGTGGGCGCCACGGCTCTCCTGGCGGCTGACAGCGCCGGTGATGGTCACCATCGCCTGGCCGAGCAGGTTGTCGAGTTCGAGCGTTTCCATCAGGTCGGTGTTCCAGATCAGGCTGCGGTCGCTGACCCGCACGTCGGCAAAGGAACGGAAGCACTTCTGCAGGGCCTCGACGCCCTCCTGCAGCGACTGCCCGGTACGGAACACCGCCGCATGCGACTGCATGATCCGCTGCATTTCAAGGCGGATCTCCGCGGTGCCGCGCGTGCCATTGGCGTTGCGCAGGCGGTCCAGACGCGAAACCGCGACTTCGGCGGCATCTGCGCGCAGGGCCCGCTGGCGGATGCCCGGTGTGAGCGTTGCCGCACAGTGCTGTGCGACGGAGCGCCCGAAGACCACCAGGTCGAGCAGCGAATTGGAACCCAGCCGGTTGGCACCGTGAACCGATACGCAGGCCGCCTCACCGATCGCCATCAGGCCGGGCACCACGGTTTCCGGATTGCCGTCCTTCAGCGTCAGCACTTCACCCTGCACGTTGGTCGGTACGCCGCCCATGTTGTAGTGCACGGTCGGCAGGACCGGAATCGGTTCGCGGGTCACATCGACACCGGCAAAGATCCGCGCCGTCTCGGCAATGCCCGGCAGCCGCTCATTGATGACTTCCGGACCAAGGTGTTCGAGATGCAGGTGGATGTGATCCTTGTCGCGGCCCACACCACGCCCCTCACGGATCTCGATGGTCATCGCCCGGCTGACCACGTCGCGTGAAGCCAGGTCCTTGGCATTCGGCGCATAGCGCTCCATGAACCGGTCGCCGGCCGAATTGGTGAGATAGCCGCCCTCGCCGCGCACACCTTCGGTGATCAGGCAACCGGCACCGTAGATGCCGGTGGGATGGAACTGCACGAACTCCATGTCCTGCAGCGGCAACCCGGCACGCAACACCATCGCGTTGCCATCACCGGTACAGGTGTGCGCCGAGGTACAGGAGAAGAAGGCACGGCCATAGCCGCCGGTGGCCAGAATCGTGCGCTGTGCGCGGAAGCGATGCAGCTTGCCGGTGGCCATCTCCAGCGCCACCACACCGCGACACTCGCCGTCTTCCATCATCAGGTCGAGCGCAAAGAACTCGATGAAGAA
>JAHDYM010000124.1 GCA_023383705.1 Gammaproteobacteria bacterium
AGCGTCATGCCGATGCCGCAGTTGAAGGTGCGCAGCAGATCGTCCTCGGGTATGCCACCGTCCTGCTGCAGCCAGCTGAAGATCGCCGGCCGCTGCCAGCTGCTCTTGTGGATCAGGGCATCGACGTTCGGCGACAGGATCCGCTCGACGTTGCCGGGCAGGCCGCCGCCGGTGATGTGGGCGAGGCCGTGTATCCGCTGTCTGGCGAAGAGGCCGAGCAGCGAGCGCACATAGATGCGCGTGGGGGTCAGCAGGGCAGCGCCCAGCGTGGTGTTCTCCCAGGCCGAGTCGGCGCTCCGCTCGCTCTGTTCCAGCACCCGGCGGATCAGCGAGTAGCCGTTCGAGTGTGGCCCGGAGGAGGCGAGGCCGAGCAGCACGTCGCCGGCGGCAACCTGCGAGGCATCGATGAGCTGGTCGCGGTTGACGATCGCGACGCAGAAGCCGGCCAGGTCGAAGTCCTTGCCGGCATACATCCCCGGCAATTCGGCGGTCTCACCGCCGAGCAGCGCCGCGCCCGATTGCCGGCAGCCCTCGGCGATGCCGCTGATCACGGCTTCGGCAACCGGCACGGACAACTGGCCGGAGGCGTAGTAATCGAGGAAGAACAGCGGCTCGGCACCCTGGACGATCACATCGTTGACGCACATGGCGACGAGGTCGATGCCGATCGTGTCGTAGCGGTCGAGATCGATGGCCAGCTTCAGCTTGGTGCCGACGCCGTCGGTGCCCGACACGAGTACCGGCTGCGGCCAGCGCGCCAGGTCGATTTCAAACAGGCCGCCGAAGCCGCCGAGGCCACCCAGCACGCCGCTGCGGTGGGTGGATCTGGCCAGCGGCTTGATGCGCTCGACGAGCTCATCGCCGGCATCGATATCGACACCGGCATCTTTGTAGGTCAGGCTCTTCTTGTTCGTCATGGCGCGGGGCTCGGTCAAGGGGTGGCTATAATAGTGGAAATGAACCGCTCCCAGATCACGAGCCCACGCAAGTCGCCGGCCCGGTGCGGCATTCTGCTGGCGATGCTTGCCGGCCTGCTGCTGCAGTTGCCCGGTTTCGCGGCGACGCTGCCCGATCTCTACGCCGCACAGGTGCCGGTGACGGAAACCAGCACTGCGGGACTGGATGCGGCCTTCGCCGAGGCGCTGGCCCTCGTGATGGTCAAGCTCACCGGGCAGCGCAATCTGCCGGCCGATCCGGCCGTGCGGGCAATCATCGCCAACGCCACACCGCTGGTCAGCCAGTACCAGGTCGCCGGTGCCGGAACCCTGCGCGTGCACTTCGATCGGGCGGCCCTGTGGCGTCGCCTGGATGCAGCCCGGCTGCCGGTCTGGGCCGATGAGCGGCCGCGGACGCTGGTCCTGCTGGAGGCGCCGGCCGTAGCGGCAGAACTCGCCGCAGTGCCGGCTGCCGACCCGCTGGCGGCGGACATGCAACTCGTGCTCGATACCGCTTCCAGCCGTGGCTTGCCGGTCGCCTTGTCGCGCCAGGTCGAAGCCGTGCCCGGTATGGCCGGGGACCCGCTGGAACTGGCGAGGGCCGAGGCGGCGCGGGTTGGCGCCGACCTGGTGCTGGTGGGGCAGCGCCTGCCGGTCTCGGGTCTCGCCGCCTGGCGCTGGACCCTGCTGGATGGGACCGAGCGCAGCGAATGGCAGGGTGATGCGGCGGAGGGCGTGCACCGCGTGGCCGACAGGCTCGCCGCCCGCTATGCCGTCGCGGCGGTGGCGAGCAGCCGGCTGCGGCTCGAAGTGCAGGGCATCGGCAGCTTTGCCGATTACGGCCGCTTGCAGGCGGCCCTGCGCAGCGTGGGCGTGATCGAGACGCTGGCCGTTGCCAGCCTGCGCGATGACACCATCGTCTACGAGCTGGTCGTGCGCGGCGATGCCGCCCGCTTGCGCGATGCGCTGGCCCTGCAGGCGGTGCTGGAGCCGGTCGCGGCGGGAGACTGGATCGCTGCTGCGGGCCTCGTCTACCGGATTGCCGGCGCACCCTGAGCGGCATGGCAGCTCCAGCAGAGCGCAGGCGCTTCCTTCGGGCCGCCGATATTCCCAACCTGATCTGCGTTGCGCGGATCATCCTGATCTGGCCGATCCTCGTGGCGCTGATCGCCGGCGAGTATCCGCTCGCGCTGGGCCTGATCCTGGTGGCCGGCCTGTCCGACGGCCTGGACGGCTTCCTCGCCAAGCGCTTCAACTGGCAGAGCCGGCTCGGTGGACTGCTGGACCCGCTGGCTGACAAGGCGCTGCTGGTCTCGATGTTCGTCGCACTGTCGATGACCGGGCTGGTGCCGGTCTGGCTGACGGCGGTGGTGATCGTTCGCGACCTGGTGATCGTCAGCGGTGGGGTGCTGTACCAGTGGCTGGTCGAGCCGGTGCAACCGGAGCCTTCGGTGGCCAGCAAGATCAATACCGGGATCCAGTTGCTCTATGTGCTCGCGGTGATCAGCCACCGCACGGTCGGCATGCCGCCGCCGGAATTCCTGGTCATCGCCGGTGCCGGGGTGTTCGTGACCTCCACGGTCAGCGGCCTCGACTACGTGGTGCGCTGGTCGGATCGCGCCCTCCGTTCGCGGCGCTGAAGCCCATGCAGCAGCTGCCGCTCGAAGTGCGCCTCGCCGACCACGCGGTGTTCGACAGCTTTCATGCTGCCGGCAATGAACTGCTGGTGCACCAGTTGCGGGCCGCGGCGACGCTGCCTGGCCAGCCGCCGCTGTGGCTCTGGGCGCCGCCGGAACAGGGCAAGTCGCATCTGTTGCAGGCCGCGGTGGCACTGGCGGACGAGGCCGGGCGGCGGGCTGCCTACCTGCCGCTCGATGCATCCCCGGCCTTGCCTCCCGGTGTACTCGAGGGCATGGGGACGCTCGCGCTGGTCTGCCTCGATGAGTTGCATGCGGTGAGTGGCCAACCCGAGTGGGAGCGGGCGCTGTTCCACCTCTATGAAGAGTTGCGCGCCAGCGGCGGCAACCTGGTGGTGGCCAGCCGGGTGCCACCGGCGGAGTCGCTCATCGGCCTGCCGGATCTCGCCTCGCGCCTGAAGTCCGGTGCGATTTTCCGTGTGCAGTCGCTGGACGATGAGGGGCGCCTGCGGGCCCTGCAGATGCGTGCGCGCTTCCGCGGTTTCGAACTGCCCGACGAGACCGGGCGTTACCTGCTGGCGCGGGTCGGTCGCGGTGTGGCTGAACTGTTCCGCCTGCTCGACGAACTCGACCGCGCGGCGCTCGCCGCACAGAAACAGTTGACGATTCCCTTCGTGCGGCAGGTACTCGGCGGCTGAAACTCAGCCCTGCCAGCCCTGCAGGCGCAGCGCCGCTTCCCCGATGCGCCGGCCGAGGTGCTGCGCGATGCGCGCTTCGTCGGGTGTTGCTTCGGTCGGGCTGCCATCCGGTGCGAAGTGACTGGCACCGTAGGGCCCGCCGCCGCCGCGCGTGCTCGACAGCGCGCTTTCCGAATAGGGGATCCCTACCAGCAGCATCCCGTGATGCAGGAGCGGCAAGGCCATGCTGAGCAGCGTGCTCTCCTGTCCGCCATGCAATGAACTGCTGGAGGTGAAGACGCCGGCCGGCTTGCCGCGCAGTGCGCCGGACAGCCACTCGCTGGCAGTGCCGTCGATGAAATACTTGAGCGCTGCCGCCATGTTGCCGAAACGCGTGGGACTGCCGAGTACCAGGCCTGCGCAGCGCTGCAGGTCTTCGGCACTCACATAGGGCGCGCCTTCAGCCGGTACGGCCGGCACGCGCGGGCCGAGGCCGCTGCTCACCGGTGGCACCGTGCGCAGGCAGGCGCTGGCGCCGGGTACCGAGTTGATGCCGCGCGCCACCTGGCTGGCGAGCGCCGCCACCGAACCATGCGTGGAGTAGTAGAGGACGAGCACTTCGATCATGCCGGCAGATTACAGTGAATCGCGACGGGCTGGTATCGTAGCCCGATGGATTCACTCATCTGTCGTCGCTTCCTGGTTTCCGGCAAGGTGCAGGGCGTGTTTTTTCGCGCCAGCACGGCGCGCGTCGCCGAGCAGTTGCAGCTGCGTGGCTGGGCGAAGAACCTGCCGGATGGCCGGGTCGACGTGCTGGCACTCGGCAGCCTGGCGGCCGTGGAACGCCTGGCAGAGTGGCTGCGGCAGGGGCCGCCGCGTGCACGCGTGGATGCGGTCGAGATGAGTGAGCTTGCCGCAGACGATCACGACACGCTGGCGGATTTCCGCACCGGCTGAAGCCAGCCGCTATTGCTTGTACCAGCGCGACTGCAGACGGTCGAAGACGAGGTTCGGGTATTTCTGGCTGCCGAGGCTGCCGTTGTAGCGCGCCAGCGCACGGTTCCAGTTGCCGTTTTCCATGTCGTAGTAGTAGCGCAGGATCGTGCAGCCCATGCGGATGTTGTCCTGTATGTCGAGCAGGGCATGGCCCGGCATTTCCAGTTCCTTGAGCCAGAAGCGCATGATCTGCATGAGGCCCTGGGCGTTGGCCCGCGACACGGCATAGCGCTGGAAACCGCTCTCCACGTCGATCACCGCCAGTACCATCTCGGGCGGCAGCTGTGCGCGCGTCGCTTCGCGATGCACGGCTTCGAGGATCTCGATGCGCTCGTCTGGGTCCGGCACCTTGCGTGCAAGGCGGCCGGCCATGTCGGTCAGCCAGACTTCCGCCTCGTAGCGGTCTTCGAAGCTGACCGGTTCGGCGAGTGCGGCCTGCAGCCGCTGGCGCAGGGCCGGGTCGCGTTCCTGGCTCGCCGCGTCTGCGCTGAACGAAGCCAGCAGGCCGAGCGCGAGCAGGACAGCCGGCAGCCGCACCGCGCCGGTGCCTGCCATCCGCTCAGTCCTGCCTGCTGCGCAGGAATTCCACCACGTTCTCAAGGGCGATCTGCTCCTCGGCACCCGTCTGCCGGTGCCGGTATTCGGCCTTGCCGTCTTTCACGCCGCGCTCGCCAACCACGACACGGTGGGGGATGCCCACCAGGTCCGCGTCCGCGAACTTCACGCCGGGGCGGGCATCGCGGTCGTCGAACAGCACTTCCAGGCCCGCTGCCTGCAGATCCTTGTACAGCTTCGCGGCCGCTGCCGTGACGGACTCGGACTTTTTGGGGTTGATCTCGATCAGGATGGCGTCATAAGGACTCATCGGTGCCGGCCAGATGATGCCGTTGGCATCGTGGTTCTGCTCGATCGCGGCGCCGAGGATGCGCGAAACGCCGATGCCATAGCAGCCCATGGTCATGATGCGTTCCTTGCCGTCCTGGTCGAGCACCGTCGCCTGCATGCTCTGGCTGTACTTGTCGCCGAGCTGGAAGATATGGCCGACCTCGACGCCGCGCGCGATGGCGAGCGTTCCGCCGCCGCCCGGGCTCGGATCACCGGCCTCGACATTGCGCAGGTCATGCGCGGCCGGTTCCGGCAGGTCGCGTTGCCAGTTCACGCCCGTGAGGTGCATGTCGGCGGCATTGGCGCCGCAGACGAAATCCGCCATGGCCAGCGCGCTGTGATCGGCATACAGCGGGATGCTGAGCCCGACCGGCCCAAGCGAACCGACCGGCGCGCCCAGTTCGGCCAGCACGCGCTCCGGTGCCGCCATCTGCAGGGGCCTGGCGACGCCGGGCAGCCGCTCGGCCTTGAGCGGATTGAGTTCGTGATCGCCGCGCAGGCAGAGCGCGACGAGTCCACCTTCGCTGCCGGCGACGATCAGCGTCTTGAGGCACTGCCGGGTGGAGGTTTTGAAGAATGCCGCAACCTCGTCGATGCTGCGCACCCTGGGCGTCGGCACGCGGTCCAGCGCGGCTGATGCCGCGGGTCGGGCTGTGGTCGGCGGCAGCGCCGGGGCAAGCTCCACGTTCGCGGCATAGCTGTCGCCCTCGCACCAGACGATCTGGTCCTCGCCGGAGTCGGCGAGTACGTGGAATTCCTGCGACTTCGACCCGCCGATCTCGCCGCCGTGGGCATCGACCTTGCGAAAGCGCAGGCCGAGGCGCGTGAAGATGCGCGTATAGGCCTCGGCCATGCGCGCGTAGGTCTCGTCCAGCGAAGCCTGGTCGAGGTGGAAGGAGTAGGCGTCCTTCATGACGAACTCGCGGGCGCGCATCACGCCAAAGCGCGGCCGGATCTCGTCACGGAACTTGGTGTTGATCTGGTAGTAGTTGACCGGCAGCTGCTTGTAGCTGCGCA
>JAHDYM010000125.1 GCA_023383705.1 Gammaproteobacteria bacterium
TGCCGGACTTCGCCAAGCTGGTCGAGGTGTTCGACCGCAACGGCGTGTCCTTCGTTTCGGTCACGCAGCAGTTCAACACCACCACGTCGATGGGGCGGCTGACGCTCAACATCCTGCTGTCCTTCGCGCAGTTCGAGCGCGAGGTCACGGGCGAGCGTATCCGCGACAAGATCGCCGCGAGCAAGGCCAAGGGCATGTGGATGGGCGGCGTTCCGCCCTTGGGCTACGACGTCGTCGAGCGCAAGCTCATCGTCAACGAACGCGAGGCGGCGCTGGTGCGCGACATCTTCCGGCGCTACGGCGAGCACGGCTCGGCGGCGCGGCTGGTGCGGGAACTGGACATCGAAGGCCACACCACGAAGGCGTGGGTGACGCAGACCGGACGGCAGCGACCGGGGCGCACCATCGACCAGCAGTACCTGTTCACGATACTGCGCAATCGCATCTACCTCGGCGAAATCTCCCACAACGGCCAGTGGTATCCGGGCCAGCACGACGCCATCGTCGCGCCGGGCCTGTGGGCCGGCGCGCACGCCTTCATCGACCGGAGGAAGCAGGCGCCGCGCGAGCACGCCGCCAAGCATCCGGCGTTGCTGGCGGGCCTGCTGTTCGCGCCCGATGGCCAGCGCATGCTGCACTCCTTCGTCAAGAAGAAGAACGGGCGGCAATATCGCTACTACGTTCCCTACCTGCACAAGCGCCGCAACGCGGGCGCGAGCCTGTCGCCCGGCGTGCCGGACGTCGGCCATCTGCCCGCTGCCGAAATCGAGAACGCGGTGCTGGCGCAAATCCACGCGGCGCTCTCCGCGCCGCAGATGCTGATCGCGGTGTGGCGGGCCTGCCAGCAGCATCCTGCAGGTAGCAAGCTCGACGAAGCGCAAGTGGTCGTGGCCATGCAACGCATCGGCGACGTGTGGGCGCAGTTGTTCCCCGCCGAGCAGCAACGCATCACGCGGCTGCTGATCGAACGGGTGCAACTGCACGCGCAGGGGCTGGACATCGTTTGGCGCGAGGACGGCTGGATCGGGTTCGGGGCCGACATCGGCGCGCACCCGCTTGTCGAGGAAGCCCGCGAGCAGACCGAGGAGGCGCTGGCATGACCACCACGGCGAACCCGCGCAAGCGCACCGTTCACATCGAGGTTGGCACCGATGCCCGCAGCTACGTCAGCGGCGGTCAACGGGTCACGCTGGTGCCGTTGACGATCAAGCACCGCCAGAACCGCAAACTGCTGATCCCGCCCGCGCCTGACGCCACTGGTGCAACGGGCGGCCTCGACGCGCCGATGATCAAGACACTCGGCAAGGCCTTCTACTGGAAGCGGCTGATCGACGAAGGCGTCTATCCGACGACCGCAGATCTGGCGCGCGCGCTGAAAGTGGAGACAGGCTGGGCGGCCGAGGTGCTGCGCATGACCATGCTGGCCCCGGACATCGTCGAGGCGATCTTCGAGGGCCGCCAACCCCGGCATCTGAACCTGCACACGCTGCGCGGCCGCCAAGACCCGCTGCCCCGCGACTGGGTCGAACAGCGTCGGCTGCTGGGCTTTGCCGACGCCTGAACCCCGTCCCCGATTTCCGCTGACGACGGCGAGCCATGTGCTCGCCGTTTTCGTTGGCGCGGGCGGATTAGCGAACCCGAAGTTTCCGCATGGTTCGCCATTGCGTCCCTTCAAGGTTCGCCACCCGAATTTTGGAATGACACCTGTTCCTCAACAACGCAACAGGAGCGTTCCATGCAGACATCAGCAAGCCCTTTTCCCCGGTCGCCCTCATCGGCGAACGCTCAGGGGATCAACAGCCTTTCGCCCGGCGACCGCCGGGTACTCAACGAGAACGAACTGGCCCAGCGGTGGGGCGTCAGCCCCAAGACCCTGCAACGCTGGCGCAGCGAAGGTCGTGGCCCGCGCTACCTGAAGCTGTCCAAGCGCGTCGGCTATCCCGTGGACGCGGTCATCGAGTTCGAGCGCGACGCGCTGCACGACTCGACGTCCGAACGCGCGATGGTTTGAGGAGCGATGCCATGAACGACATCACCCTCTTTCCCGCCGACATCGCCGCGATGTCCGTCAGCCAGTTGGCCGCGCTGCCCGCCGCGCAGAAGGCCGAGATCGACAAGAACCTCGACGAAGCCCTCGATTGGCTCAAGAAGGCGCGCACCAAGTTCGACGCGGCGCTCGATGCCGCCTACGGCGAGCAGGCACGCACAGCGCTGCGCGATTCCGGCCGCGACTTCGGCACCGCGCATCTCGACGACGGCCCGCTGCACATCAAGTTCGAACTGCCCAAGAAGGTCAGTTGGGATCAGAAGAAGCTCGGCGACATCGCCGCCCACATCGTGGCTGGTGGCGAGAAGGTCGAGCACTTCCTCGACGTGAAGCTGGCGGTTTCCGAATCGCGCTTCACCAACTGGCCGCCGTCGCTCCAGCAGGAGTTCGCCGCCGCTCGAACGGTCGAGCCGGGCAAGCCGTCTTTCACACTTTCTCTCGATTCGGAGCACTGATCATGAGCACCAGCCTCATCGCTTTGCTGCGCAAGCAGCTGCCGTCCATCTACGGCGATTCCCTGCCCACGGAGGTCCACTACCGCAACGCCGACGGCAACTTGATCGCCGTCGCGCTCGAAGCGGCCACGGTGGACGAACTGGCCTTTGCCATCCAGACCGCCAACGCAGAAGCCTTGGCTCTGAGTCGTCGCCGCAACGCGCTGGAAGACCTCCACGCCGAAGCACGCAAGCGTGCCGCACGCGGTGCCGACCGCATCGCCGACGTCGCTTGGGAGGGCTGATCATGAGCGCGATCATTCCCTTCCAGTTCGAGGCGCGCGCCGTGCGCGTGCAGGTCGATGATGCGGGCCTGCCGTGGTTCAACGCCAGCGACGTCTGCGACGCGCTGGAGATGGGCAACCCGTCTCAGGCGGTCAAGTCCCATGTCGATGCAGAGGATCTCCAGAAACTGGAGACCCTTACGGCAGGTGGTCGCCAGCGCCAGAACCACGTCAACGAATCCGGCCTCTACGCCCTGATCCTCGGCAGCACGAAGGACGCCGCGAAACGCTTCAAGCGTTGGGTGACCGGCGAGGTGCTGCCCGCGATCCGCAAGACCGGCGCGTATGCCGTCCCCGGCACGCTGGCGGCCTTGCCCGCGCTGACCCACGACCGCGTCAGCGCGATCCTGCTGATCGGCGACGCCGTGGCAAAGGTGCCGGGCGTCAAGTCCGGCATTGCGATGGCGGCGACGCTGACCTGCATCCACGAGAATACGGGCCTCGCTGTCGAGACGCTGCGCCGCACGCTGCCCGCCGCCAACGAGCCGATCTGCTCGCTCAACGCCACCCAGCTCGGCAAGCTGCTGAACCGCTCGGCGAAGGCGACGAACCAGTTGCTGGCGGCGGGCGGTTTCCAGTTCCGCAACGACCGCGACGAATGGGAACTGACCGAAGCCGGTGAAGCGTGGGCCGAGGCCATGCCGTACTCGCGCAACGGCCACAGCGGCTACCAGATTCTCTGGAATCCCGCCGTCGCCGACGAGCTGAAGGAGGTGGCGTGATGTCCCTCCCGATCATCTCCGCGCAGCAGCGCATGGCCGAGCGCAAGGGCGTCAAGCTCCTGATGCTCGGCAAGTCTGGTATCGGCAAGACCACCCGGCTCAAAGACCTCGACCCGAAGACCACGTTGTTCATCGACATTGAGGCCGGTGATCTGGCCGTGGCCGACTGGCCGGGCGACACCATCCGTCCAGCCTCGTGGCCCGAGAGCCGCGACTTCTTCGTATTCCTTGCCGGGCCGGACAAGTCGCTGCCACCGGAGTCGGCGTTCTCTCAGACACATTTCGAGCACGTCGTCGAGAAGTTTGGCGATCCGGCGCAGTTGGGCCGCTACCAGACCTTCTTCCTCGACTCGATCACGCAGCTCTCGCGCCAGTGCTTCGCGTGGTGCAAGACGCAGCCGGGCGCGGTCAGCGACCGCACCGGCAAGCCTGACATGCGCGGAGCCTACGGCCTGCTCGGGCAGGAAATGATCGGTGCACTGACCCACCTGCAGCACGCGCGCGGCAAGAACGTGGTGTTCGTCGCCATCCTCGACGAACGCCTTGATGACTACAACCGCAAGGTGTTCGTGCCGCAGATCGAGGGCAGCAAGACCAGCCTCGAACTGCCCGGCATCGTCGATGAGGTCGTGACGCTGGCCGAAATCAAGGCCGAGGACGGCAGCGCCTACCGCGCCTTCGTCACCCACACCGTCAATCCCTACGGCTTCCCGGCCAAAGACCGCAGCGGTCGCCTCGGCCTGCTCGAACCGCCCGATCTCGGCGCGCTGATCGCCAAGTGCGCGGGCGCAGCCACGCCTGCCAGCGCCGCCATCCCCGCATCCCACGAATCTCAGGAGTAATCGCCATGACCACACAGAATTGGAACGACTTCAACGACGCCGAGCAGCAGCAAGGCTTCGACCTCATCCCCAAGGGCACCATCGTCCCGGTGCGCATGACCATCAAACCCGGTGGTCACGACGACCCGTCGCAGAACTGGACGGGCGGCTACGCCACCCAGTCCTTCGACACCGGCTCGGTCTATCTCGCTGCCGAGTTCGTGGTGACTGCAGGCGACCACGCCAAACGCAAGATGTGGTCGAACATTGGCTTGTACTCGCCGAAGGGGCCGACCTGGGGTCAGATGGGGCGTACTTTCATCCGCGCCGCGCTCAACAGCGCCCGCAACGTCCATCCGCAAGACAACAGCCCACAAGCCTCTGCGGCACGCCGCATCCAGGGCTTCCACGAACTGGACGGCATCGAGTTCCTCGCACGCGTCGATGTCGAGAAGGACGCCAAGGGCGGTGATCGCAACGTCGTGAAGCTGGCGGTCGAACCCGACCACCCCGACTACGCCAAGTTCATGGGCGTGCCGCCGAAGACCAAGACCGGCGGCGGCACGTCGGGCGCTCCGGCACAGGCCGCGCCTTCGTCCTACGCCACCGCCACGCCCGCCGCGCCGCAGCGCGCGCCGGTGACCGGCAAGCCCGCGTGGGCGCAGTGAGGGAGGCGAATGAAATGCTGGGTCTGCAAACGACAGGCGCGCGGCTACGGCCACACGGATGGCCGGTTCAAGACCGCCGATCCGCGCCGCTACGTGATGGACTGGGTGTTCTGCTCGCGCCGCTGTCAGGACGTCTTTCACCAGATGTACGGCAACTGGATGCGCGTGAAGGAAGGGCGCACGCCCAAGACGGAGGTCGCCATGATCGATCCGTCTGATGTCGAGCTGAGCGCGATGCACAAATGCCTGAAGGCCTTCGGCGAGGCGGCGGGCGAGATCGGCTTCGACAAACCGCTGGGCGACTACGCCGAAGCCGAGGCGCTGCGCGTCATCGACGCCATCGTCACCTGCTACACGGAGGCGATGGTCGAGCACCACGAGGCGACCAAGTACCCGCCCGTGCGCGGCATGGAGCCGACGCCCGATCCGTTCGGATTCTCCGATCTGGAGGACAAGGCGTTTTGGGACGAGCCGGAGGGGAAGAAGCCATGATGGACTTCAATTCCTCGGCCAGCGTCTCTGGCCAGATCACGGCGCTGATCGACATCGGAATGCAGCGCGTGCGCGAGCAGCAACCCGCACGCGACTACCTCGGTGCATCGCGTCTGGGCATCGAGTGCGAGCGCGCCTTGCAGTTCGAATACGCCAAGGCTCCCGTGGATCACGGGCGCGACACCGGTGGGCGGATGCTGCGCATCTTCGAACGCGGCCACGTCATGGAGGACTGCATGGTGGCATGGCTGCGCGCGGCAGGCTTCGACCTGCGCACGCAGAAGCCCGACGGTGGCCAGTTCGGTTTCTCCGACGCGCACGGTCGGTTGCGTGGTCACGTCGATGGCGTGCTCGTCGGCGGGCCGGAGGGCTTTCGCTATCCCGCGCTGTGGGAGAACAAATGCCTCGGTGCGAAGGCGTGGCGCGAGCTGGAAGCCAAAGGCCTCGCGGTCGCCAAGCCGGTGTATGCGTCGCAGGTTGCGCTGTATCAGGCGCACCTGCAACTGCACGAGCACCCGGCGCTGTTCACCGCGATCAACGCCGACTCGATGGACATCTACGTCGAGCTGGT
>JAHDYM010000009.1 GCA_023383705.1 Gammaproteobacteria bacterium
GGGGATAGAGCGTCCGCCTCCTAAGCGGAAGGTCCCAGGTTCGAATCCTGGTCGGGGCACCACTTTCATACGGTCCATACCGGACCGGTTATCCTTTGGCGGGGTCTTTGCGCCCCTTGGCGGGGGCCAGCCTTGGACACACGCACCAGCAATTTCATCCTGCTCGGCATCGTGATTGCGATCGTGCTGGCCTTTGCCAGCGTGGCGCTGTTCGGTGAAGCGATGGCCAGCGTGGAGTGGCTGGGCACGCTGTTCCTGAAGGCGCTGAAGATGATCATCGTGCCGCTGGTGACTGCCTCGATGATCGTCGGGGTCGCGGGTCTCGGCGATGTGCGCAAGCTCGGCCGGCTTGGCGGCAGCACGATCATCTACTTCCTCGTGACCACAGGTATTGCCGTTGCCATTGGCCTGGTGGTGGTGAACCTGATCCGGCCGGGTGAGGGCATCAATATCGGCGATCTGGAAGTGCCGGCAAATGTGGCGGCGAAGGAAGAGTTTGGCCTGCCGGACCTGGTGCTGTCGCTGGTCTCCGACAATATCGTTGCGTCGATGGCAGACCTTGAACTGCTGCCGGTGATCGTGTTTTCACTGATCTTCGGTGCGGTGCTGACCACGCTCGGCCCGGTCGGGGAACCCGTGATCGCCTTCTTTCGTGGCGTCAATGAGGCCATCATGAAGATGGTGGTGCTGCTGATGCTGGTAGCGCCCATCGGCATATTCGGGCTGGTGGCCGGGCGCTTCGGTCGCGCGGGCGACCTCGGTGAACTGATCGGCGGCATGGGCTGGTACATGCTGACCGTGCTGCTCGGGCTTGGCCTGCATGCGCTGCTGGTATTGCCGGCGATACTCTGGTTCGTGGGCCGGCGCAACCCCTGGCGTTACCTGTTCAACATGGGCACGGCGCTGCTCACCGCCTTTTCGACAGCGTCTTCCTCGGCGACCCTGCCGCTGACCATGGAGGGTGTGGAGAAGCACAACGGGGTCTCGGAAAAAGTGGCTGGATTCGTCGTGCCACTGGGCGCCACCGTCAACATGAACGGCACGGCGCTCTACGAAGCGGTCGCGGCCATGTTCATTGCCCAGGCGATCGGCCTGGACCTGACGCTGGGCCAGCAGCTCATCGTGCTGGTGATGGCGACCCTGGCCGCCATCGGCGCAGCGGGAATACCCGAGGCGGGCCTGGTGACGATGGTGATCGTGCTGAATGCGGTCGGCCTGCCGCTCGAAGGGATTGGCCTGATCCTGGCGGTGGACTGGCTGCTCGACCGGTTCCGCACCAGCGTCAATGTCTGGGGCGATGCCGTGGGCGCAGCCGTGCTTGAGCGGCGGATACTGGATGGCAATGGATCCCGGTCATGAGGCATTTTGACACTGGTCATGGCGGATGCCCGATTGGCAGGGCGATGATGCCCGGGAACTGACGGAGAAACAGCGTGGATGACTCGATTCTGGCCGGTGTGGTGGTGCCTTTCGTCGTGGCGACGATCTGTCTGGCCGTTTGCCTGGCGTTTTCACAAAAAAAGGATGCGCAATTGTCGGCGCGCTCGCCGGGCACGCTGTCTTACAAGTGGGGATATTTTCTCGGCTACAGCGGCCTGATGACGGCTGTCGCAGGCGTCATCGGCGGGCTGGCAATGCCGCGGATCGGGTTCTACCCCGCCTGGGCGCCATTTGTCATCGTCTATGCGGTGGCGTTTGGCATTGCAAGCTACGGCGTACTCATGCGCCGACGCTGGGGCTGGATATTCCACATACCGCTGAGCATGAACATGGGCCTGTGGGCCTTCAACAGCGTGTATTTCTTCAATCGCTGGAAGGAACTGGGATCCGAACGCTGAACCGGCCGGCAGCCCGGGCCGGACTCAGAAGCGCGCGATGAGTCCGGCAAAGACTTCCCACTGCCACAGCACATCGCCGCTGGCAGCCACCAGGCAGGCGGATCCCTCCGGCCCCGACCGGCAGAAGATGCTGTTGTCGCTGTCCAGAACCGCACCCAGCGCCCGTACCTCGAGGCGCATGCCGAAGCGTTCGGTCGGGAAAACCTGCGCGCCGCCGCCGATGCCGAAGGCAAACACGGTATCCGAGTCGTAACCCGAGCCATCCGGGCTCAGGTGTGCCGCACCGATGCCGGCAGCGAGAAAGGGGCGCACCAGTTCTCCCGGTCCTACATAGGTACCGCCGAGCAGCAGGTAGCTGATATCCACGTCCAGCGTCGGGTCAACCTCGACAGGTGCGTTCTCGATGCCGGCCGACTGCCGGCTGAAATAGAGTTCCCATTCGGTATAGGAATCCTCACCCACCGCTTCTGCGGGTGCGTTGAGGATGAAACCTGCTGCTGCATCATCATCCAGCGAGACCTCGGCGTCGGAGTCATCGCTCTCGAAATCGCCACCCATCCGGTAACCGAGCAGGGGTGTGACGGAAAACCGGTACTCGCCGGGTTCCGCCGCCTGAAGCGGTGCAGTGAGGATCGCCAACAGGACGAAAAGGCCAAGGCAGGACCTGGAACTGTGCACTGGGTTGCTCATGACAGGGGTCTGTACCACCCCGGCGGTACCGGGTTTCCCCCTATACTTGCACAGACTTGCGCCATTTCAGAGAACCCGGGTTCCGGTGGGGCATAAAATCGTCGGGTTGCCGGTTTTGGGCGGTGCCAGTGGAGTGAAGCATGCGTGATCAGCCCGTGACACGAATCATGACTGTGCCCGCGGTATCGGTTGCGCCTACGGACACGCTGGAACATGCGCGGCGGCTCATGGCCGGCAGCTCCCTGCATCACCTGGTCGTGCTGGAAGACGGCCGGCTGGTGGGTGTGCTCAGCGCCACTGACCTGGTGGGCTCCCCGGCGACTGTGGTTGCCGGGTTGATGCACCCCGATCCGGTTTCCATTCCGGCAACGGCCAGCCTGCACGATGCGGCCGACGTTCTCGCATCGGGGGCGTTTCATTCGCTGCCGGTGGTCGATCCCGATGGCAGGGTGGTCGGGATGGTCACTGCCACCGATCTGATCCGGCTGCTGATCCGGCAGTTGCCGGCGCCGGCACACCGCGCGGCGGAATCACGTGAAGGCCTGACGCTCGTCACCGACGCGGAGCGCGAACATCTGTTACACAGGGTGCTGGCCGCCGCCGACCTGTACCTGCATTCCGGCCAGGGCACGCATGAGCACGCCGTGCTGCTGCGCGCGGTGGAAAAGGCCAAGGAAGGCGTCCGGCCGGGCCTGCAGATCAACCGCCTGTAGAAAGCGTATGGAAACACTGTTCTGGATTTCGGCAGCCTGGGTTACCTATGTGTATGCCGGCTATCCGCTGCTGGCCTGGCTGCTCTCGGCCCTGGTTGGCCGTCGGGTGCGCAAGGCGGAAATCACGCCACGGGTGACCGTGCTGACCGCCGCCTACAACGAGGCTGCGTGCATAGGCCGCACGGTGCAGAACAAGCTCGACCAGGACTATCCGGCCGGGTTGCTCGACGTCATCGTTGTCTCGGATGAGTCAGTCGACGGCACTGATGAAATCGTCGCTTCACTCGGTCCGCGCGTGCAGCTGATCAGGCAGTCACCACGGGCCGGGAAAACGGCCGCCCTCAATCTTGCGGTGGCACGGGCTGCCGGCGAGATCCTCGTCTTTTCCGACGCGAATTCCATGTATGCGCCGGATACCATCCGTCGCCTGGTCAGCAATTTTGCCGATCCGGCGGTCGGTTACGTGACCGGCAAGATGGTTTACGTCAACGAGGATGGTTCGCTGGTCGGCGACGGTTGTTCTGCCTACATGAAATACGAGAACTGGCTGCGCGCTTCGGAGTCCGGACTTGCGGCCGTCATCGGCGTCGATGGCGGCGTCGACGCTGTCCGCCGCTCCGCCTATCGGCCGATGCGTGCCGACCAGCAGCCCGATTTCGTGTTGCCGCTGAGTGTGGCCGGGCAGGGTTACCGGGTGGTTTATGAACCGGATGCGCGCTTGCACGAGTCCGCGCTCAGCGAGCACGGCGCCGAGTATCGCATGCGTGTGCGCGTCACCCTGCGTGCGCTGTGGGCCCTGTGGGACATGCGGCACCTGATGAACCCCTTGCGCCACGGCTTGCTGGCCTTCCAGATCATTTCGCACAAGTTGCTGCGCTACCTGGCCTTCATGCCACTGGTGGCTGCCTTCATCATCAGCTGGTCGCTGGCGGCCGGTGACGGCCTGATGCTGCTTGCAGCGCTGCTGCAGACCCTGGCCTATGTGCTGGCTGCGGTCGGCTGGACGGGGCGCGGCCGGAACCGGTCCTTCCTGGTCGGGTTCCCCTATTATTTCGTCCTGCTGAACGTGGCCTGCGCACAGGCGGTCCTGAAGTTCATCGGTGGCCAACGTCAGGCGATCTGGGCGCCCCGCACCGGTTGATGGCGCGGCAGGCGGGCCAGTGAAAATCCTGCACCTCATCGACAGCGGCGGCCTGTATGGCGCGGAGAGGATGCTGCTCAGCCTGGCGACGCAGTGTCGCAAGCTTGGGCATGCGGTCACCGTGGCAACGATCGTGGCACCGCAGGATGAAGCCGATGCCCTCGGCGAGGCAGCCGTTCGCCGTGGCTTGCCGCATCGGCAGTTCCGCATGAACGACGGACTCAAGCTGCGCGGGGCGCGCGGGATCCTGCGTTATGCAGGCGAGCAGGGGTTCGACATCATCCATACTCATGGCTACAAGGCCGATATCCTCCTCTCGCTGGTGCCGGGGCGCCGCCGGCAGCGGATGGTCTGCACGCTGCATGGCTGGGCCTCGACGGGGCATCGCGACCGCCTCTGGTGGTATGAGACGCTGGACAGGTTGCTGCTGTGGCGCTTCGATCGCGTTGTGGTCGTGAGCGAACCGATGCGCAGGGTCGCCGCGAGGTATGTGGCGGCCGGCAGCCTTGTCCTTGTTCCGAACGGGATCGACCTGCCGGAATGCGAGCTTGCAGCGACTGCGCCAGCCCGGCAGCTTGCGCCGGCAGCGAATCCGGTGCGGATCCTCGCGGTCGGTCGCCTGAGTCACGAAAAGGGCTTTGACCGGCTGGTCGAAGCCGCCAGGATCCTCGTCGCCGATGGCATGGATGTACTGGTCACGATCGCAGGGGAAGGCGATGGTCGCGCCGGGCTCGAGCGCCAGATCGTCGCATCAGGCCTTGCCGGCAGGGTTCGCCTGGCCGGGTACGTCGGGGACGTGGCTGCCCTTTATCGCGACTCTGATGTCTTCGTGCTTTGTTCGAGAACGGAAGGCCTGCCGCTGGTTTTGCTCGAGGCCATGAGTCATGGCGTACCGGTGGTTGCAACGCCAGTTGGCGAGGTTCCGGCAGTGCTGGGGCAAGGGCGATTTGGCTGCCTGCTGGCAGACGGCGATCCGCAGGGCCTGGCAGCGGGAATACGCCGCACCGCCGGCGCCCCGGATGTCGCCGACATGGCATCCCGCGCCAGACAGCATGTGCGTGCCGCTTACTCGGCTGAAACGATGGCCGCCCGATATTGTTCTGTCTATGCTGATGCGATGGGCGAGGCGGCGAGGGTGGGTCGATGAGCAAGCCGGTCGCGTCCGGGTCAGTGCCACATGAGCGCGCGCGCGGTGTGAAGAATGCGACTGCCGGGGCCGATGCCGGGACCAGCCCGGCGCTGGCCTTCCAGCTCTACCTGATGCTGGTCGTGATGACCTTGCTCAGCATTCCGAGCCGGGTGCCACTCCTCGGCATGATCAGGCCCACGCTGGTATTCGTGGGTCTCATCACCCTGGTGATCCTCGGGGCCAGGTCCGGCCAGGGACGAAAGGACCTGTCAGGCAGCACCCGGCTGCTGAACACGCTGATCGTTTATATCTTCCTGTCGCTGCCGTTCGTGGCCTGGCCCGGCAGCGTGGTGAAACACGGGCTGGATGTGTTCGTCAAGGCGGTGGTTTTCTTCTACTTCACGGTGCAACTGGTCGACACCCTGCCGCGTCTGCGCACATTCGTGGGCGTGGTTGTCGGCTGCCAGGTGTTGCGGGTGCTGGAGCCACTGTATCTGCACCTGACGACGGGCTACTGGGGATCCTATGCCGACATGGGTGACGGCTATGTACTCGAGCGACTTGCGGGGGCGCCCAATGACATCCTCAACCCCAACGGGCTCGCATTTGTCGTGCTCACGGCACTCCCGTTTCTCTACTACCTGATCGGCGGGCTGAAGAGCCGGGTCATGAAGCTGGCGGTTGTCGGCCTGATTGCGGCGTTGCTCTACGCGCTGGTCCTTACCGGCTCCAGGAGCGGCATGGTCGGATTGGTGGTGATCGTTGCGGCGATCATTTTCCGGTCCGAACGGCGCACCACCATCCTGGTCGTGGCGGCCATCGCCGGTGTCCTGCTTGTCAGTGTCATGACCCCGGACATGCGGGACCGGTATCTGTCCTTGACCAGTGACGATACCCGGAACGCGGCAACAACCCAGGGGCGCATACAGCACATGCTCGACGAGGTGGAGGTGGCAAGCCGCCGGCCGTTTGTCGGCCATGGCCTCGGTACCTCGCAGGAGGCGCTCGCCAATGAGGCTGGCCGGTACCAGCCTTCGCACAACCTGTATCTCGAAGTCATGATCGAGCTTGGCATGGTTGGCCTGGTCGTTTACCTGATGTTCCTCGCGTCGATATTCGGCAACCTGCGCGAGATTCGTGCGTCCATTGCATCGCCTGGCCGGCAGCCAGGAGCAGACAGCGGGAACCGGCAGTTCTACGAGCGTTGCAGCGGGGCGCTGCTGGTGCTGGCCGTGATGTGCACGGTGTTCAGTATCGCCTCGTACGGCCTGTCCGAGTTCTACTGGTACCTGATTGCGGGCCTGTCGGTGGTGCTGCGGAACCTGCTGGTGGCGGAGGCGGGGTCGCGTGCTGCCGGCCAGGAGGCAGCAAGCCGTTAACGTGGCGGAGTTGCCGGCCCGGACTGCCTGCCGGTTCCGGCTGCCAGCTGGTTTTGCAGGGCCTCGACGATGCGTATCGAGGCCTTGCCGTCACCGTAGGGATTGTGTGCCGTCGACATGGCCTCGTAGTGCTCCTGGTCGTCCAGAAGCATGCAGGTCTCGCGAACGATGGTGTCCGTGTTCGTGCCGATCAGCCGCACGGTACCGGCACGGATGCCTTCCGGACGTTCCGTGGTGTCGCGCAGCACCAGCACCGGTTTGCCCAGCGAAGGCGCTTCCTCCTGGATGCCGCCGGAATCGGTAAGGATCAGGTGAGCCGAGCGCATTGCCGTCACGAAGCCCGGGTAGTCCAGCGGTGGCAGCAGGTGTATGGCCGGATTGCCGGACAGGCTGCTCCGGACCACGTCCTGCACGACGGGGTTCAGGTGTATGGGAAACATGATCTCCACGTCCCCGCGCTGTGCGATCCGCGTCAGTGCCCTGCACAGGCCGGCAAGGCCGCCGTCGAAGTTTTCCCGCCGGTGACCGGTCACCAGGATCTGGCGCCTGTTCGCCGCCGGAGCCGGCAGGGCAGCCTGCAGTTGCTGTTTCCGTGCCGGGTCACCGTCGATGAGTGCGACAGCGTCCATCAGGGCATCGATGACGGTGTTGCCCGTCACCCAGATCCGGTCGGCCGGATAACCCTCGGCCAGCAAGGCTTCCCTGGCCTGGCTGGTGGGCGCGAAATGAAAGCTGGTCAATACGGATGTCAGTCGCCGGTTGCTCTCTTCCGGCCAGGGTGACAGCAGATTGCTGGTTCTCAGGCCTGCCTCGACATGGGCGACGGGGAACCCGCCATAAAACGCCGACATCGCCGCCGCCAGCGTCGTCATCGTATCGCCATGCACCAGCACGACTCCGGGGTTCAGGGACTGGAGTGCGCCCTCGAGGTCCGCCAGCAGCCTCGACATCAGTTTCGGGATCGACTGCCCGGACTGCATGGCGTCGAGCCTGATGTCGGGCGTGATGTGGAAGAACTGCAGTACCTGGTCGAGCATCTCCCGATGCTGTCCGGTGGTGATGACAGAGGTGCGGATGCCGGCGGAGTCGCGCAGGCGACGGACCAGCGGGGCCATCTTGATGGCTTCCGGCCGGGTGCCGAATACACAGACAACATGCCTTTCGCCGCTCATGCGCTTGCAGCCCGTCCCAGTACCCGCGTTGCCCACAGTTCGATATTCAGGAGAGCCCACAGCGCTTCGGTGTGATCCATGCGCGACTCACGGTGCTCGGAAACGAGCCTGCGCAGGGTCTTCAGCGGCCATATCGATGCTGCGTACGAGTTTGGTGTTGCGATGTCGTCGAGCATATCGCGGAATTCCGCCTGGGTCCGGAACCATTCGCGCAGGGGTACGCCGAAGCCGACCTTCCTGCGCCGGACAAGTTCCGTCGAGAAGTGCTTCTCGGCCTCGGCCTTGAGCAGGTTCTTGTTGCCGAACCCGCTGCCGATCTTGGCCCGCGTTCCGGCCTGTTTCGACCAGAGCACCAGTTCGAAATCAAGGAAAGGCGTCCGCGCCTCGAGGCCGTGGGCCATGCTCATCTTGTCGAGGCGAAGCAGGAGTGACTGCATGTATGACCGTCGCTCGTACTCCAGCAGCACCTCGAGACTGTCCTGGTTCCGGTTGATGCCCCGCCAGGTCTCGGGACGTGCGCCCAGGTAGTCGGCGTCCGGGAACAGGCAATGCAGGGTGTCCAGCGGCAGGAACCTGTGCGCATCGATGGCCGGGGCCGAGTCGCTGGCCAGTACATCGGCAAGTTTCCGGATCCGGCGCAGGCCGGCCAGCCCCGATAGCTCGCGCAGCAAGACGCCAATGGGACGGCGTGCAGCGCCGGCCAGGTCCGCAATCCTCGGGATGTGCAGACGCGGATATCCGCAGAAAAGTTCATCGGCACCCTCACCGGTCAGGACCACGGTGACGTGCTGCCGGGCGATGCCGCTGAGGTGCATCAGCTGCACCGAATGGGGATGGCACAGCGGTTCATCGTGATGCCAGATCGCGGTGGGCAGCAGGGCCGCATAATCACGGGCGGCAAGCCTTTCGGCATGGTGTGTCGTGCCGAGTCGTTCGGCTACTTCCGCAGCGTGCGGGGTTTCATCGTAGGCGGCCTCCGCGAAGCCGATCGAGAAGGTGTGCAACTCGCCGGCCACCTGGTTGCGTACCTCCCGGGTTACCAGTGAGCTGTCCACGCCGCCACTGTTGAAACTGCCGAGCGGAACGTCGCTGACCAGTCGTCTCTGCACAGCCTTGTGGAAATTCGTACCGAAGTCGCCGTGCCCTGCATGGGCGGGAAACACCTCCTGCAGGGCGAGACACTCATTCCAGTAGCGACTGATCTCCACCTTCGCGGGCTGGCCGCTGATGCGCAGGAAATGTCCTGCCGGCAACTGCCTGACCCCGGCGAACATCGTTCTTGGCTCCAGGACATGCCGGAAAGCCAGGTACTCGGCCAGCGTGTCGGTGGCGACCGCAGGTGCGGGACAGAGACCCAGCCCGACCAGCGCCTTGATCTCGGATGCAAAGGCCAGGCCTTCGCCGGTCTGCACATAGTAGAGCGGCTTAACCCCGAAGCGGTCCCGGACCACGATCAGGCTGCGATCTGCCGGATCCCAGACTGCAAAGGCAAACATGCCGTTGACCTGGCTGATCCAGTCGGCCGGCAGCCCCCTGGCCAGCTTGAGCAGGACTTCGGTGTCGCTGCCGGTCCGGAAGACATGGCCGCTGGATGCCAGCCTGGCGCGTACCTCGGCGAAATTGAAGAACTCGCCGTTGTAGACGATCGTGCGGCCGGTTTCGGTGTCGGTCATCGGCTGCGAGCCGCCTTCGAGGTCGATCACCGACAGCCGGCGATGACCAAGGCCGAGATTGCCATCCAGGAATACGCCGGATCCGTTCGGCCCGCGGTGTGCGAGCCGGGTATTCATGGCCTCGATCAGCTGGCCATCGACACGCCGGGAAACGTCGAAGTAATGGATGCCGGCAATACCGCACATACGCTCAGGCGTGGCGAGTGGCGGCGTCCGGCGCCTGCCGTGGGCTCGAAGACTGCAGTCCGACGATTACGCGCATCTTGCCCGACGCTTCTCGCTGAATACGTTGTACGCGGCTGGTTGTGACGCGCATATTAGCGCCAAGCAGTTCGTGAATTCTTGCCACCAGTCGCAATTCCTCCTGTTCCGGGAAACCGCTTTCCGACGGTACCACCAGGAGGTGCAGGTGGTCGGGGGCGGTCTGTTCGACCCGGAACTGGGCTATGCCGCACTTCTGCCGCTGGGCCTCCTCGAAGATGTAGACGAGGAATTCGGCATGAAACCGGCGTCCGTCAGAGGCGACGATGAAGTCGTATGCGCGGCCGAAGACGTCGGACAGTACCCCCAGCGTTCGTCCGCACGGGCATGGCTCGTTGGCAAGCGAGCCGAAATCCCCGGTCCGGTAGCGGATCAGCGGCATTGCGATGTTGTTCAGTTCGGTGACGACGATCTCGCCTTTCTCCCCGGGCTCGCACGGGCGGTCGCCGTCGAGGATCTCGATGACCATGTTCTCGTCGCTCGTGTGGAGCCGTCCGTGCTCGCACTCGTGGGCAATGGTGCCGAGTTCGCCGCACCCGTATTCGTTGAATACCCGGCACTGGAAGGCGGCCTCTATCGCCGAGCGGTCGTCGGGTGACAGGACCTCCGATGTGGTGATGACTGCCCGGGGCGGCTGTTCAAGGTGGCGTCCCGTATCCGCATACCAGCGCGCCAGTTCGGCAATCATCGATACATAGCCGTAGAAATAGTCCGGCGGATTTGCGCGAAGCTGCTGGTCGTACTGTTCGAAGCTGCCGCGATCGAAATTGAAGGCGGAGAAACGACGACGGTGACAGATGAAGTCAGTGAGGCGGGCAGTGCGCTGGCCGGCAGCCGAGAGCGGAACGCCCCAGAAGCGCGCCTGCAGGTCACCGATGTACACGCCGGCCCAGGCATAGCCGCGCCAGGTCGCGGCAAGCTCCCATGCCATGGCCGTGTGTGTCTTGTACACGGTGACGGGTTCGCCGGTCGAACCGCCGGTGGTCTTGGCAACGGTGAAGCGCGGCTGCGGCCTGTAGCGCAGCTCTTCGTGCAGGTCGCGCAGGTTCTGCTTGGTCAACGGGGCAATGGTTGCGAGATCCTGCAGCGACAGCGAGTCGTCACGCAGGTGGGCGAGCCGCCGCGAATACTCCGGCACGCCGGATCTCGCCGCCTGGAGGAGGCGCGCCAGGCGCATTTCCTGGAGCTTGCGACGCTCCGCGGGAGCAATGCGCTCGGTCTTGCGCAGCATGCCAAGATGGCCGGCCACGTTCTGGCCCCTGATCCAGGTGGCCGGCAGGTATACGCAATACCTAAAGAAAAACTGATCGGCGCGCACGCCGCACGGCCCCGTACATGATGTTCTTGTTTTTCTTCTGCCGGGGCTTCGGGTAGCGCACGGCCCTTATTGCACGGTCACGTTCTGCGGCGTTTCCGGTGCCGCCGAGCCCTGTCCGAGGGTCACGGGATAGCCCTGCTCATTGACCACGCCCTGTGCGTCAACGACGTAAAGATAGACCTGCGTGCCCGGATTGAATGCGCCCGGACTCACGGTGAATTCGATCCCGTTGTTCGACCAGGATGTGGCGACCTGCAGTTCCCTGCGGCTGCAGTCGCTCCAGCGCGAGGCGTTGCCTATCTCCACGCGGGCACGGGTCCGGTCGAAATAGATGTCATCGAGGTACACATCGGCCGTCGATGTAGAGGGGTCGTCGGTAGCGTTGTAGCTGCCGAAATGCCACTGGCGCCAGTAGTTCGTCGAGGAGCGGGTACGGTAGGCAAGGCTGCTCTGCGCGAGCGTGATGCCCGGTGTGCTGGTCTGGTGCACCCAGGTCTGGAAGGCGCCGTCGGCCGCCGTCGGCGACGACTGCTTGAGATAGCCCTCGATCCGCACCCACTGGCCTGCCACGGTGTTCATCTCGGGGCCGCCCCACAGCGTGTTGCTGGTGCTGCCCGAGTCGATCACGGCGTTGCGGAATTCGCCATCGCCGTTCGACGGGTTACCCCAGCCCGTATAGGCGGTCGGCCGGGTTCCGTCAGCGGTGCCCCACACCATCCATGGCTTGACGTTCCGGCTCCAGACGGATGAGGTGCGATTGTAATAGCGCCAGAACGAGAAGTAGATCTCGTCACCGGTGTTCGGCGTTTCGCGAATGATCTCCAGCGAGACGTTGTAGCTCGTACCACCAAAAACGTGGCGGGAACTGCGCGTGGAGTTTGGCCGGACAATCTGGTTGCTGTAGTGGGGGACATTCGCCCCGCTGCCATAGCGTCTCCAGGTCCAGTCCGTGGATATGTTCCTCACGGTCGGGGCACTGCCCGAGATGCCCTGGCCGTTCTGTCCGCTCTCGAAGTTGTCGAAGACCAGCGGACCTGGCGTGGCCTTGGTGCCGAAGCCGGCGCCATTGATCGTGAGTCTCGCGCCACCCTCGGCCACGCCCGCGACCGAGCTGATGGACGGTGTGGCCCACGCGCCGGTGCTGACAACGGCAACGAGTACGGCAATGCCTGATGCCCGGATTGCGTGCTGCAGAACTGAGGTAGTCATTTGTGTCTCCTGGTCTGTGTGCCCGGCGCAGATGGATCGACAATGGCGAGCGAGCTTCCGGTTCGACGAAACGCCTTCCGGACAGGCTGGCTCAAGTCATCGGGAAAAGAACAATCCACAACCCTCGGGCAGTATACGGGAACGCGTCAGGTGCCAATGAACCGCATACGGTTTCTGTGAAACCCATGGGATATTTTGTATACCATTGATCGGGAAACCATGCAGCATCAACGGGTTTGCGAAGCAGCACGGCGAATGCCGCAGCGGGTTGCGGCATATTCCCCCCGCCGGCTGTCATGTGCCGCCGGATCTGAATCGGGGTATGGCAGGGCATGAGGATTCTGTACATTTTCCAGGACGAGTATCCCTGGGATGTTCGCGTCGAGAAGATCTGCAGCAGCCTTTCGGCGGCTCACGATGTGCATGTGCTGTGCAGGAATCGCGGGAGCCTGCCGGCCGAAGAGCAGCTGGGCGCGCTGTCGGTCCACCGCGTGGGTGGCGCTGGTCCTGCCGCCATCACCGGTTTCCCGGCCTTTTTCTCGCCCTGGTGGATCAGTGCGGGACTGTCGCTCATCCGCAACCGGAAGATCGACCTGTTGATCGTGAGGGACCTGCCGCTTTGTCCGCTCGCGCTGATCCTCAAGAGCATTACGGGCGTACCCGTCGTTTTCGACATGGCCGAGGACTATCCCGCCATGATCGAGGACACCTGGCGCTACAGGGGGCCGGGGGTGGCGGACTACCTGATCAGGAACCCGCGCTTCCTGCGCGCAATGGAGAACTTCGTATTGCCGAGGGTCGACGAGACCTGGGTGGTCTCGGCTGCAAGCCGCGCACGGGTCATGGCGAAAGCGGGGCCCGGGGCACGGGTGAGAGTCATCGGCAATACGCCGACCATCGACATCCTCGACATGCAGCCGGCAACCGACCATGGTGGCCTTGCGGTTGTCTATACCGGATTCATAGATGTCACGCGTGGACTCGACACGGTCGCCCGTGCGGTGGCACTTGCACGCAAGGAGCAGCTTCCGGTAACGCTGGATGTCGTGGGTACCGGCGAGGCACTCGAGCAGATCAAGGGGCTGGTTGCCGATCTGGGTATAGGTGATTTCGTCACTTTTCACGGTTGGCGTTCGCAGCCCGAGCTCAGGGCGATCATCGCCGCAAGCAGCATCGGCGTCGTTCCCCATCGCGTCACTGCGCACACGAATACCACGCTGCCGAACAAGATTTTCGACTACATGGCGCTGGCGAAGCCGGTGATCGTTTCCAATGCACGGGCGCTCGAGGACGTGGTGACTGATGCCGGATGCGGGCTGGTATTCCGGGACGGTGATCCCGAAAGCCTGCTGGCCTGTCTGCGGCAACTCGAGTCCGCGGCAGACCGGCAACGCATGGGGGAGTCGGGCCGGCGCCACGTGCGCGAGCAGCTGAACTGGTCCAGGGACGAGGTGGTACTGCTCGCTGCGGTTAAAGGCTTTTCTGTTACCGCCTCACTGGGCAGCGTATAGCCGTTCGTGTTCGTCGACGATGGCCCCGACGCTGAACGCGCGGGCATGCTGCCGTCCAGCCAGGCCCATCGCCGCACGTTTTTCCGGATTCCGTACCAGATCGACGAGGTGGGCGCCGAGTTCGGCAACGCCCCCGACCGGAAACAGATAGCCGTTGTCGTCGTGGTGTACAAGCTCCGGATTCCCGCCGACATCCGTGCATACCACCGGCAGCCCGCAATCCATGTACTCCATGATCGCGTTGGAAAGTCCCTCTGTTTCCGAAGTCAGGACACCGATCTGGCAGTGCCGGACCAGTTGCAGCGGGTTATCCATCCGGCCGATGAAAGTCACCCGGTCCTGGATGCCGAGGCGGCGGGGAAGATCGACGAGGTCCCGGGCGTAGGGTGTGTCGGGTACCCCCCCGGCGATCCAGAAACGGCTCTGTGGACAGGCCTGCAATACCCGGGCGGCAGCCTGGACGAAGTCATCGATGCGCTTGAGTGGCCGGATATTGGCCACGAGGCAGACATTCACATCCGCCGGATCCGGCATGGGGGTGGGCTGGCCGGTGCGGCGGCGGGGGATCTCCGCCATTGTCGCCGGCTGCAGGTCTTCCAGTGGCAGCGCATTGACGATGACCGCGAGTCGTGACCGGTCCAGTCGCTCGCGTTCGGCAACCACCCTGGCGACCGCTTCGGAGTTGCAGATGATGTGGCTGACCCGTGTATTTGCCAACCGCAAGCCCCACAGGATCGCCTTGCTGTACCAGAAGCCCAGATCCCTGCGTGAGGTGATCACGGCAGTGTCCGCCGTGCTGCACCAGACCGGAACCAGGATGGCTGCATCGTTGAAGAATGCATGCACCACGTCGGGCCTCTCACGCAGTACCCGCTGGCGGAGTTCCCGCATCCGGAGCAGCGCATTCAGGGACAGCATCTTGCGGACATCGCAGAGTTCTATCGGGCAGGGAAAGTCCCGTGCCTGCCGCGTATAGGACGTGTGGCGAAACACGAACAGGCGCACCTCGTGGCCGCGGGCTGCCATTTCCCTGATGAGCAGCCAAAGCTGTTTCTCCGTGCCTGCATAGGGGCCATCGTAGTAGTCGATGACGTAGTAGATCCTGAGCCGGCGGACCCCGCCCGCTGCAGATGTCGTGGTGTCGTTGCGGGGCGTGCCCATCAGGAAGCCATCCGCAACTTCAGTTCACTGGCACCGCTGAGTATGTGCCCCACGGTCTCGCTGTCGGGGTGAACGCTCCAGCGGCCAATCCGGTACTTGTCCCGTGGGTTGCACGGTCGTGGATAGGCCAGTACTGCCGCACCAAAGCCCGCGTCGGCCAGCGCTGCCGCGACGGCTGGCGAGTAGTCCGTGGCCATGCCGTTGGGGTAGGCAAAGGTTTGCAGCGGTGCCTGCAGATGCTGCTCTAGCAGCGCCTTTGCGGCGTGTATCTCGTGCCGGAGCATTCCGGGATCCAGTGAGGGCAGGAATGCGTGGCTCATCGTGTGGCCACCGATTTCGATGCCGGCGGACTCGATTTCGGCAAGCTGTGACCAGTTCATGGCCGAGAATTCCGGCGGCGGTTCCTGCGGCAGCCGCGTGCCGGTGCTGTCTTCAAGCTGTGCGATGACCGCCGGGCGCAGTTCATTGCGGGAAACCAGCCGGTCGGCGATATCGTTCCATGCGCGCTGCCGCGAATCGACAGTGCCGATATTCATCGCCATGGTTTCCGGTCCGACCTCGAGTCGCAGTTCTCCGTCGGGGTGAAGATTGACGAGGTAGCGCAGGGCGTCCCACCACAACCAGCACTGCCGGTCGATGAATCCCGCTGTTGCATAGACGGTGGCGGGAACGCCGTACTCACGCAGTACCGGCAGGGCAATGCGGTGGAAGTCCGCATAGCCGTCATCGACGGTAATCACCGCCAGAGGACGTTCCGGGCGGCTTCCTGCCTGTTGGCGGGAGATCAGTTCGCGCAGGGTCACGAACTCGCACTCCTGGCCGATTGCCTGGATGAAGCGACGCAGTTCATCGGCACCGGTGTGCTGTGCATCCGGCATGGCCGCGAAACGGTGCAACATGAATATCCGGGGCACGTTGCGGGTGAGTCGCCGGGTCAGCCGCCACAGGCCCAGCGTGCCGGCACAGCCGTAGAGGGCCTGTTTCAACATGCCCGGACAGCCCCGGCCGCCCGGTGCGGGTCAGGTCTTCCATCTGTGTGGTGCGACAGGGCCATATGCAGGATCAGTATAGTAATCTGGCCGGAGACAATATGAGGGAATGCCTGTCGCGCTTCTGGCAGTGCCAGGCGGAAGGCCTATCGCTGATGGATCTGCTGAAGCCGATCGTGCGCTACGTCACTGATCCGCTGTATACCCGCCGGGACGGGTACAGCTACGGGCGTCATTTGCGCGAACTGGAGGCCTCGCAGTGGCTCCCGCCGGAGGCAATTGCCAGGCTTCAGGAGCAGCGTCTCGCCGATCTGATGGCGTTTTGTTACCAGTCCAACCCCTTTCACCGTGCCCGGATGGACGGCGCCGGGATCGGCCCGGCGGATATCCACAAGCCGGCTGACCTGGCCCGGCTGCCCTTGCTGACCAAGGACGATATCCGCAAGGCTGGCCCGCAACTGTTCTCCACGGGCTATTCCCCGGCCAATACCCTGCATACCCGCACGGGCGGTTCGACCGGCGTGCCGCTCCACGTATATGTGGATACCGCGGCCATGAACTGGAAGTATGCCGCGACCCGCCGCCACAATGCATGGGCCGGCTGGCGTCCGGGCGACAAGGTGGCCGCTGTCTGGGGTGATACCGACAAGGGCTTCCACTGGAAGACCTGGCTGCGTTCCCGCCTGCAGCACCGCACGATTTATCTGGATACGCTCAGGTTTTCAGCCGAACGCTTGCGGCAGTTTCATGCGCAGATCCTCGCGTTTCGTCCCTCGGTGCTGATGGGTCATGCGCACTCGGTCTACCAGTTCGCGCTGTTCTGCCAGGAAAACGGACTGCGCCTGCCGCCGATGAACGGTATCGTCACGACGGCCATGACGCTCTCGGAGTTGGAGAGGCGCTGCATCGAAGAGGCATGTGGTACCCGTGTATTCAACCGCTATGGCTGCGAGGAGCTGTCGATCATTGCTTCGGAGTCGGATGCCCACTGCGGGATGCATGTGTTTTCCGAGGGACTCATCATCGAATACCTGCCTACGGAAGTCGGCGGTGAGTACGAACTCGTGATTACCGACCTGTTGAACCGGGCCATGCCGATGGTCCGCTATGCGATCGGCGACGTGGCGCGCAAGGCCGAGGGTTCCTGCCCGAGTGGCAGGGGGCTGGAGCGCCTGGCGCGGGTCTCCGGCCGGACGGCTGATTTCCTGTACCGGCCCGATGGCACGCCGGTATTCGGAATCTCGCTGCTGGATACCTACATCATCCACATCCCCGGAATTCACCAGGCGCAGATGGTGCAGAACGAACCGCACCGGATCGATGTCCGTGTCGTGCCGACTGCGGAATTCGGTCCGGAAACCGAGCGGGCCATACAGCAGGTAGTGGCCAGCGAGTTCGGTTCCGATGTGCGGGCGGTCGTCAGTCGTGTGGAGCGGCTGGAGCAGACCGAGCGGGGCAAGTACCGGTTCTCGGTCTGCAATATCAGCCGCCCGCGGCTGACCTGAACCAGGGTGAATCGCGTTTCAGGTCCTCATAGCTGCCGCGCATGGCGATCCTGCCGTGCTCGAGCAGGCAGATCACGTCACAATCACGAACGGTGGTCAGCCGGTGCGCGATGATGATGATGGTTTTCTTCTTTGACAGCTCGTGCACGGCATCCATGACGCTTTCTTCGGTGATGCCATCGAGTGCGCTCGTGGCCTCGTCCAGGATCAGGATGGCCGGGTCCCGATAGAGCGCGCGCGCGATGCCGATGCGCTGTCGCTGGCCGCCGCTCAGGCGTGCGCCGCTTTCACCGATCACCGTGTCGTAGCCGAGAGGCATTGCGGTTTCGACGAATTCCGCCAGCCTGGCGACGCGGGCGGCGTTGCGCACCGCGTCCATGTCGACTTCGTCATCCGGTATGCCGAAGGCAATGTTCCGGGTGACCGTATCGTCCGAGATGTAGATCTGTTGCGGCACATAGCCCACGTTGCGTTGCCAGGCGGCCATGTTTTCCGCGGTGATCGGCACGCCGTCCGCGCACATCTCCCCTGAGGCCGGCGCAAGCAGGCCGAGGATGAGATCGACCGTCGTGGTCTTGCCGCAGCCGCTGGGACCGACCAGGCCTACCGAGGTGTTGGCGGTGATGTCCAGGTCCAGGCCCTGTATGGCCGGTTTCGAGGCGCCGGCATACCGGAACGAGACATTGCGCAGCTCCAGCCGGGTGGTGAGCGGCAGGGCGGCAATCTGCGTGCGGGCAGCCAGTCGTTGCTCGGCGGACATCCGCTCGCCGGGTTCCGGCATCAGGTCCCGGTGCAGGACTTCCAGTGCCGCGACACTCCGGCGCAGCAGGGCGAAAGCGGCAAACAGCTGCTGCAGGGCAGGCAGCAGGCGATAGCCGGCAAAGGCATACAGGGCCAGCAGTGGAACCATGGTTTCCTGCTGCTCGGTGCGTCCGAGCAGGTAGAGCACGACCAGCAGGATGCCGCCGAAGGCGATGACCTCGAGTGCATGCCGGGGCATGTCACTGATCAGCCCTGCGGCCACGTTGTTGCGGGCATGGCGCTCCGCATACAGCGAGAAGCGCTCGAGAAACGTGTGCTCGCGGCCGAGTATCTTCAGTTCCTTGATGCCGCTCAGCGCTTCGTCAGCTGCCTTGTATTTTCCTGCATTGGCCTCGACCTGCTGCTCGCCGATGACATGCAGCCGGCTGCGCGCTATCAGGTAGACCAGCGCATAGGCGCCGCCGAGCACGCTGGCTATGAGCACGGCGACAAACGGGTCGACCGCAACCAGCAGGGCCATGATTGCCAGCGCAATCAGTCCGCGCGATACCAGTTCGCCGATCGGACTCACCACGCCGATCACGACGTTGCGCGCCTCGGTGAGGATGTTCTTGCCGAGTTCTGCCGTGTTGCGGTTCAGGAAAAATTCGTAGGGACGGCTCATGTACCGGGCCAGCAGCCGGCGGGCCAGTACATAGTTGATCTTGTTGTCGAAGCGCAGGACCAGCCAGTTGTTGCCGGCCTTCAGCAGTGTGCTGAAGAACAGGAAGGCAACCACGACGATGCCGAGGAACCTGAGAAACGCGGTCTGGCTTTCGAACGCCAGGCCGTCATACAGGGCCTTGAGCCACCGGTTGGTCTCGATGAGTTCCGGGCTGCTGACGACCGCCATGAACGGCATGATCGAGGCGATGCCGGCGGTCTCGACTGCGGCCACGAGCACCATGCTCATCAGCAGGAGCAGGCCCTGACGCCGCTCATCGGCGGTCAGCAGATCCAGTAACTGGCGCAGGACTTGGGGCATGAGTGTGGTGCTAAAACCTTTGTTTACAGCAGCATGCGATTAACATGCAAGGCGTGACATTAACAGATGTCGGGGCCCGGATTCCGTGGCCAGGGTCACTGGCTGCGGTTCCTGTCCCTCAGGCGTCATTATCACCGGCCACCATGTACCAGTCGGCATGGCCGGTGCCGGTTTCGATGCCGATCGGTTGGCTGTCCGGCGTGAACACGCTGAGCGGGTCAATCGCCTCACGCAGGTGGAATCCGGCGCGCGTGAAACGGTGCATGAGTTCCGGGCTGGCAGTCAGGGCGATCGACACGGCATGCGCGCCATTCGCAAGGCTCCAGCGCGCAAAGCGGACCAGCAGTTCCTCGAGGCTGATCCGCGCAGGGTCCCAGGCAAAGTCCGCGATATGCATGCGAGCTTCGCATCGGGAATGCACGATGTAGCCATCGATTGCCTGCGCATTGCGTGCACGCAGGCCGAAAACGGCGTATTCCCCCAGCGGGCTGTCCCGATAGCGCCAATTGAGGAAGGCAGCGGTCTTCTCGCCGATCAGCAGGTACCCCGACTTGATGCGCGACCAGATGTCGTCGAAGGCAGCATCGAAACCGGTCGCAACGAAGTGCTCACGACCAGGCGCCGGTACCGGTGTGTACAGGCGTGGCCGCAGCCAGAGGGCGATGTCGATCAGCATCGCTGCGGCCTTGCGTGCCGCTGCCTGCGGTATCCGCTCGCGCAGGAAGGTTTCCGAGCGCAGCGGGAGTACCAGCCACATTCGCTGGGCCACCTGCCGGTAGCCGATGCGCCTGGTCATTGGAATCGACCTGGCATTGGGGAAGCCATAGACGACTTCGATGCCGGAGTCACCAAGGCATCCGAGGATGCCTTTCTGCAGGATGATCGACGGGCCGAGTGAACGGTGCCGCTGGTCGACCATCAGGTCGGCGGCAATTCCGGCGCGCAGGGTCCTGCCTCGGGTACACAGGTTCTTCGGCAGCAAGGCCGTTGAGCCCACGATCGAGCCCGAGTCATCGTCCCTCAGCAGACAGACAATTGCCTCACCCGCAGGGTTGTCGACGTACAGCCAGTCGTAACGGGCGGCAGAGAAGCCGCCATAGACCTGGTCCCAGAGCGTTTCGACCGCCGCGCGTGCCTCGACGCCTGAATGCCAGCTCGTCGAGTACGGCATCAGTTCCTCCTGTCCCTGGTCACGGTGTGCAGCGCGGATCCGGCCAGATCCAGGATCCTGTACAGCAGCCGCGATACCGGTTTTCGGGTCGGTTCGTCGATAACGACGACGAGTATCCAGGCGATGGTGATGGCGCAGATGCTGGTCAGGGCGACCGCCAGCACTGGTCCGACATGTGGCAGGAGGATTTCGATCAGTATGCGGCCGATGCCGGCATGGGTCAGGTAAAGCGGGTAGGTCAGGGCACCCAGACGATAACTCAGGCCGGACTGTGACGTGAGCCGGTCGGGACGGTGGGAAAACACGAGTGACCACAGAAGCAGCGCAAACAGCAGGATGACCAGTACGGGTACGACCCATGCCGATTCGGCATCTGCGGAAATGAAGCCCGAGCGGATCCTGAGCGAATCGGCGACCGAAAGCAGGATGCTGATTCCCAGGGCAGCGGCGCGCTGCCATGTCCAGCCCGTGGACTGGATCAGGTAGAGCAGGCAGCCACCGATGAAGAACGACCCGTAGGGCGCCACGGCAAAATATTCAAGCCAGCGCGGTGCGCCCTGCAGCGTGATCCATGCTGATACGGCCAGCCACAGGTACAGCCATCTTTCGATATTGCCGATCTGGCGCAGCAGCAGCAGCACGAAGATCAGGAAGTAGAAGCGGATTTCCAGTTCCAGCGTCCAGTACACACCGTCGATGCGCTCGGCATCGAAAAGCTGCGGCATCATGGTTGCGTTGGCCAGCAGCCTGTGCAGGCTGAGGTCCGTTCCGGACATCTCCGGCGCATAGGGACCAAGCAACAGGTAGCAGGCGCTGGTCAGCAACATTGCTGCCCAGAACGTGGGGTAGAGCCGGGCGAACCTGGAAACAACAAAGGACGCAGCTGATTTGCCCTGTACCGACCAGAGGATCACAAATCCACTGATGATGAAGAACAGCTCGACGCCGAGGTACCCGTAACGCGCGAAGTGTGCGGTGAGGGTCAGCCATGCGCTGTCCGGATCTTCCGGAAGATAGCTGGACAGATAGTGGTATGCGAGTACCGCCATGGCTGCGGCAAATCGCAGCATGTCCATGGCAGGCAGGCGGCTCTTTGCGGTGTTCACGCGGTACCGTCGCTCAACTGCGCCAGATCAGCAGTTTGAGGATGGACTTCCATGCCGGTACATAGGTCGGCTGAAAGCGCAGGGCACGCAGATAATCGCTCATTGCATCGGCCCAGCGCCGGTCGGCACGAAACCGCGAGTAGCCACGACCGGTGAAGGTATGCGCCCAGGCGGTGTTCACGACATCCTCCGGTACAACGCCGGGGTGCTCGCGCAGGAATTTCTCCATGATGCGAATGGCGTTGTCCATGCGTTCCTCGTAACGGTGCGACATCTGGCCGGCCCATTGGCGGTAGAAGTACGTCACTTCATCGAGAAACAGGATCTGGTACCGGGCGGAAATTCGCAACCACAGGTCGTAGTCGATGCCCATCGACAGCGACTCATCGAAGATGCCGACCTGCTCGAGGCACTCCCGGCGCACTATCGAGGCCATCCCGTTGACGCGGTTGTCGATCAGCAGGTCGCCGCTGATCCATCCCTGCGGATAGCTGCGCTGGGGACTGCCGAGCGGTTCTCCGGACTCCGTGATCAGCATCACGTTGGTATGCACGAGGCCCGCTTCCGGATGTGCCTTGAATACCGGCAGCTGTTTCTCCAGCTTGTCGGGCGACCACTTGTCGTCTGCATCGAGAAACGCAATGAACTCGCCACGCGCAGCGCGCAGGCCGCGGTTCTTGGCCCTGGCCTGGCCCGTGTTCTCCTGCTCGTGATAGATGATGCGCGGATCGGCGAGGAACGGCCTGACGACCTCCGCGGTATTGTCCTTCGAGCCATCGTTGATGATGTGCAGTTCCCAGTAGGGATAACTCTGGCTGATGACCGAGTTGATCGCCTCGGGCATATACGGCGCAGAGTTGTAGGCGGCCATGACGATGCTGACCAGAGGCTGATCTGCCACTGGCCGGTCGGCTGCCGGACTGTTTGTCGTGGTCGTCATCAGTTGCTGCCCGTCAGTATGCCGACAGCAGTGCCAAGGCCGCAGCCAGCCAGGAGGCTTGTGAGCAGCATGGGGCGGAAGTAGATGTGCGGTTGCCGGTATGTGCGCCAGGCGAGGCCAGCGAGGGCGAGCAGGACCAGTGCCAGCGCCAGCGGTGCGGCGGCAGGATGTACGGACGTTGCAGCCCGCTGCAACAGCACTCCCGTGGCGGCGCCGATGACCGCGGCGAGCAGGTAGGTGCCGACGCTGCCGGCGAGCCGCAGTCGCCGGGCAGCAGCGGCGCCGGCAGTGCTGGCGTAGTACGGCGTATCCGCCACGTTGCGGATGAACGGCGGCACCAGTTGCTCCCGGGCCAGTGGCTGGTTGGCGGCATAGCGCGCCCTGTCGAAGGACGGGCTGGCGACCGCCAGGGCAGTGACCGACGCGACCGAAACATCCGGCTGCTGCTTCAGCCATGCGAGCTTGCTGTCCAGCACGGCGAGATCCACCTGCGCACGCTGGTCGCCGGATTCGCGAAAGTCGTAGGGATGCATCAGCACGCCGATGACCGGATCCTCATCGCCGCCCTGCCTGGCGGCTTCGACGGCCGACTCGAGATCCGGCAGTTCCACGGTGATCGGCAGGAAGCGCATGGCCTCGATCGTGCCGACGAGTGGCCCGTAACGGTTGGCCGACAGGCAGCGGAGGCCATTGTCGTGCAGTGCCTTCAGGGTGTTCTCGTCATAGGTATTCCAGGGCGGAACGAAGCTCAGCACCGGGCCGCCGATGATCTCCTCGAGGATGGCCTTGCCCTGGCTGATCTTCGCCGATTGCCCGGCATATCCGATGCCACGAAACTCGGAATGCGGCATGCCAAGACCATTGCTCCGGTGTTCGAACCCGTGCAGGGCAACGTCGATGCAGCCGGCACGTACTGCATCTGCGAGGACCTGCCTGCGGCCGGAATCGAGTTCCAGGCCCGGTCGCGGCTGTGGATCCCGGTAGTTGCCTTCGGTTACGCGGGGGATGACCGCAAAGGTGCAACACAGGCCGTGCTTGCCGAACAGGGCAACAAGGCCATTGTCGACCGTGGCATCGCTGGTCGCACAGTAGTCGTCATAGCGGAAGAAGACCCGTATGCGGTGACGATCCATGGCGGTATCCGTGTCAGGCTTCAGGTAGCCGGCTCGTGGAAGCTTCGCAGTTCGGCGACCGGTTCGACCAGCAAGGGGGGGAGATGCTGGTAGCTGGTGGTGCGCCGTTTGGCGGCGATATCGGCATAGACATGGCGTGCCTGTTCCGGGCTGATGTCGAGTGCTGTTGCGAGTTCATCTGGACCGACGCCATGGTTGACTGCCCACAGCGCGATATCCATCTGCTGATAGGGCAAGGCAAAGTAGAACTCGTCCTGTCCCTGCACCAGGCTGTAGGTGTCGGTGGTCGGGGCGGCCTGGCGGATCTCTGCGGGAATGCCGAGTTCAGCTGCGAGTGCATAGACCTGTGTCTTGTAGAGATGGGCGATCGGCTTGATGTCTGCTGCACCGTCGCCGTTCTTGACGAAAAATCCCTGGTCGTATTCAAGCCGGTTGGGTGTGCCGATCACGGCGTAGTTGAGCCTGTCGGCATGGAAATACTCGATGGTCTTGCGCACGCGTTGCTTGTAGTTGGTGGCGGCAACGATCTGCAGATAATGATTGAGCCCGAGGCGGGCTTCCTCCTGCACGCCGTCAGGACGCTGCACCACCAGCGCAAAGTGGTTTGCCAGTCCCTGCTGGCCGCCCCGGATGGCCAGTTTGTGCGGCCAGGTCCCGTCGTAGTCGGAGAAGATTGTCCTGATCGCCTCGTCGCGCCAGCGATAGCAGCCGATTGCACGCAGGGTGGCTGAAATGTCCTCGGTGCGGTACTCGATCCCCAGCATTTCCGCGACCTGCTGGCCACGTGGCGTGGTGGTGGTGGCCGAATCGGTTTCCGGCATCAGCAGGCCGAACACCTTGCCCGTGCCAACTGCGCGAACGCTCAGTGCCGCGCACACTGCGCTGTCGATGCCGCCGGAGATGCCGATGACCAGTCCGCGACGCCGCAGTCGCCTGGCGAGCATTTCGCGCATGCTCGCGGTGATACGCTCGATCTCGGCCTTGACGTCCAGTTCAAGGACATTCCTGCCCGGTTTTGTCATGGTTTGTTCGCCTGTGCATCGGGGGTGCGGCGGGCCTCGATGACGCGGATCTGGCCGGCTGCATCGTTGTGGGTGTGTACCTCGTCATATTCGGGGTTGCTTGCAAGGCTCTTCGCCACGCCGGCACCCTGGCCGAGTCCGATCTCCATCAGCAGCCAGCCACCCGGCTTCAACAGTTGGGGTGCCGTGGCGATCAGCTTGCGGATGATCTTCACGCCAAAGGGTCCGCCATCGAAGGCGAGACGGGGCTCGTGCAGGCTGATTTCCGGCGCCATCCCGTCCACTCGCGCGCTGGAAATGTAGGGCGGGTTGCAGGTGATCATGTCGACGGTGCCCTGCAGGCCGGACTGCTCGAATGGTTCGAGAAGATCGCCGCAGCGGAACTCGACATCCTCGCGTCCCAGGAAAGCGGCATTCCGTTTTGCGAGTCCGACGGCGTCGGGGCTGAGATCGGCGCCCATGACCCGAGCCCGTGGCAGATGGCAGGCGATGCCGAGTGCGATGTTGCCGGCACCCGTGCATACGTCGATTACCAGCGGCTGGCTCGTGCCCATCGCCTGCAGCCGGCGCACTGCGCTGAATCCGAGTTGCTCGGTTTCCCGTCGCGGGACCAGCGCAGCCGGCGAGGCCAGCAGGATCTGGCCCATGAAATCCTGCCGGCCGGTGAGATGGGCCAGCGGGGTGCCACCAAGGCGCTGCTCGATCAGTGCCTGCAGCCGGGACATGCCGGCCTCGTCGAGTTCCGCCGGCGTGAATCCGCCAAGCTGGCTGATCGCAAGCGGACGGTTTGCCGCCAGCGCCCACAGGCACCGCAGGGTGGCTTCGGGGCTCTCGTCCGGCTTGTCCGGCAGCAATTGCAGTTCGGCCTGCAGGCGCTGCAGGAGTCGTGCAAATGTACCGGCTGGATCGTTGGTGTTCATGGGCGTAGGAGCGCCTTGCGAGTGGGTTGGGCAGCTGCCAGGCGCAGCATCATCACAGCGCTTTGCGATCGACCTTGCCGTTGGGACTCCTGGGCAGGGAATCGCGCAGCAGGATATCGCGCGGCACCATGAAGTTCTCCAGTCGCCGGGTCAGTTCGTGTCGAAGCTGGCGGTCGTTGAGCGTTTCGCCCTCCGCCGGTACCACGAAGGCGCGGATGGCCTGCCCCAGCACCTCGTCGGGCACGCCGATCACCACGGCTTCACGTACCCCGGGTATCGAGCACAGGGCTGCCTCGACTTCGGCGGGACTGACCTTCTCACCGCGGGTCTTGATGATGTCGTCGGTGCGGCTGAGGAAATACAGGCAGCCGTCCTCGTCCATGCGGAACCAGTCGCCGGTACACAGCACGCGTTCACCGGGGATATCGCCGGGGAACAGCATTTCGTCGGTGCGCTGCTGGTTGTTCCAGTAGCCGCGCATCATGTGCGGGCCGCGAACATGAAGGATGCCTGAGCCGCCGGGGCCAACCGGTTCGCCCTCGGGTGTGCGCAGGTAAACCTCGGTGCCCGGAATGGCGATGCCTACCGAGCCCGGTTTCGCATCGATCAGTTCGGGAGGCAGGTAACTGACGCGCTTGCACTCCGTCAGGCCGTACATGGCGAAGATCATCGCGTTGGGAAAAATCTCCCGCAGGACCGCAATGTGTGCCGGTGGCAATGCCGCAGCCGTATTGGTCACGCGCCTGACCTGCGGGAACTGCAGCGCGCTGCGGCGGTGGGCGGCAATCACCATTGCGAAAACCGTCGGTACCCCCGGGAAGGTGGTGACGCCATGCGCGTTCATGCGCGCAAACACCTCGGCCGGGAAGGTGAACGAGCGTTCAAGGATCAGTGTCGCGCCGGCCCATACCGACATCAGCAACTGATACAGGCCGTAGTCAAAGGCCATTGGCAGGAGGTTGAGTTGCACGTCATCGCTGCTCAGTCGCTGATACTCGGACAGGCTGCCGACGGCAAACACCATGGACTGGTGGGTGTGCATGACGCCCTTCGGGTTGCCGGTGCTGCCCGAGGTATAGATCAGGGCTGCCAGGTCGGTGGGTATGGTGCCCGGCTCCCGCAGTTCAACTGCTGCATCGCCCAGCACATCGCCGAGCCACTCGGCCTTGATGCCGCTCCCGGACAATGCCTGCAGGTCGCCACCCTGTCCCGAAACGATGATGTGCGTGAGGCTCGGTACGGTACCGACGACTGCGCTGGCAACGTCGGCGAGGTGAATATCGGTCAGCAGGTGGCGGACGGTGCAGTCGTTGGTGATGAAGCAGAGCTTGTCGTGTTTGGTCTGCGGGTTGATGACGAGGAACACGCCGCCGGCCTTGAGCACGGCAAAAATGCCGATGGCGCAGGCGACGGTATTGTCCATGAAGATGGCAACGCGGTCGCCGCGGCGCAGGCCGCGCGACTGCAGTGCTGCAGCCAGTCGGGTGGATGAATCGTCCAGTTCGCGGAAGCTGCAGGCTTCCCGGCCGGTGTCAACGGCGGTCTTGTCGGGCCAGTTCTGCGCCGAGGCCGACAGTCCGTCATGCAGCAGGGCGCGGTACGCGCGTTGCAGGGCTGTCATGCGCAGACCCGTACTCAGGCTGTCGCCTGGCCAGTCTTGCGGGCCACGAACTGCGCCAGCCGGTTGATCGAATCGAAGTTTTCCGGCAGCAATTCGGCGTCGTCGACCTTCACGCCGAACTGCTCCTCGAGGAACATCACCAGTTCCATGATGCCTGTTGAATCGATGATGCCCTTGTCCAGGAACGAGTCATCGTTGCCCAGCGCGTTCTGGTCGCTGGTGAACAGGTAGGTATCGAGGACGTAGGCGCGAAGTTTATCTATAACCGACATTCCGGGTGCCCTGTATGGTTGCTGTCCTGGCGGATCATTGTTGTACGTTGTTTTCAGGCATACCCCTGCCGTCGACAAAGGCCTGGTGCCACAGCTGCGTGGACAATATACCAAGCAGCGCCATGTTGTCCTTGAAGCCAATCACACGGCCCTGTTCGATCTTGCGCAACAGCAGCTGTACACGTTGCGGGTCAAAGTAGCCGCTCGCCTCCAGGGCGGCCGTGCCCAGCCGCTCCTTGACGTAATCAGGCGGGCCGTCCGGCCCGAAAAAGGCCGCTATGTCGGGCGCACGGTACGGCTGTTTGTAGCGGGCAACGGTTGCCGGTGGCAGATGACGTGCCAGGGCCCGCTTCAGCAGGTACTTCTCGTTCAGGCCGCGCATTTTCAGCCTGGGGTGCAGGCGATTGGCAAACTCTATGACCCGGTGGTCGAGAAACGGAAAGCGCCCTTCGACCGAGTTGGCCATCAGCATGCGGTCGCCCTGGCTGTTGAGCAGGTAACCGGCCATCAGTGTCTTGGCCTCGAGGTACTGCGCCCGGTTGAAGGGGTGCCAGCGGAGGAAGTCGGCGGGCAGGGTATCGACCAGCGTGGCTTCCGGATCCGGTGACAGGCGTGCGCGGAACCCGGCACTGAAAAACTCCCTGGTCTTGCCGGTAGTCGTCCATCGCGGCAGGTGCGAGAAACCCGGCAGCTCAGGCTGGTCGAGCGCCTGTCCGAAAAACATCTTCAGGTATGCGCTGCCGGTGCGCTGGTTGAGGTCGAGGTACGGATACAGCCGCTGGAGCAGGGCAGGGCGCCACGTAGAGTGCGGTTGCCGCGCCCAGAACTGGCGGATCTTCGCTTCCTTGAACAGGTCGTAGCCGCCAAGTACCTCGTCGGCGCCTTCGCCGGTCAGCACGACCTTGTAGCCATTCTGGCGCACCAGTCCCGACAGGATGGACATCGGCGCCGGTGCGCTGCGCAGAACCGGCGCCTCGGTGCGATAGATCACCCCCGGAAAGCTGGCGGCGATATCAGCTTTGCGGCACATGACCGACGCATGCTTCGTGCCCAGGTACTGGCTGACACGCAGCTGGTGCTCGCCTTCGTCGACCCCGGGATCATCGAAGCGGATCGAGAAGGTGTGCAGGTCGGGATGGCCGAGATGCCTGACCAGCGCGCTGATGCCCGAGGAATCCAGCCCCCCGGAAAGGTAGGCGCCAACCGGCACATCGGCACGCAGCCGCAGCCGGGTGGCATCGAGCAGCAGCGAATGCAGTTCCTCGGTCAGTTCATCGACGCTGCCGTGCAGGTAATCCCCGTCGACCGGAAATGTCCATTCCCAGTAGCGCTGACGCCGGAGTTGCCCCCCTTCGACGATCACCATCTCGCCCGGCGAAACTTCCTCGACGTCCTTGAACAGGGTGGCCGGGCTGACCGGTGCCCAGAAGGTCATGAGCTGGTTCAGTGCCGCCGGATCGAGTTCAGGGCGGGACTTCAGAGCCGGCAGCAGTGCCTTGACCTCCGAGGCAAACAGCAGGCGATCGCCCTCGCGGCTGAAGTACAGGGGCAGGATCCCGGGCCGGTCGCGGACCAGCAGCAGGCGCCGGCGCGGTGCATCCCACAGGGCAATCGCAAACTGCCCGTTCATTTGCGTGGCAAAGCTGTCGCCGTACTCCTCGTACAGGTGCACGATGACTTCCGTATCGGTGTGCGTATGGAAGCGATGCCCGCGTTGCTCGAGCTCGCTGCGCAGTTCCACGTAGTTGAAGATCTCGCCGTTGAATACGGTCCAGATGGTCTGGTCTTCGTTGTGGATGGGCTGGTGGCCGCCCTCGATGTCGATGATGCTCAGCCGCGCATGGCCAAGTCCTATGCCGGGCCCGGTGTGATAACCCGTGCCGTCGGGGCCACGCGGCGCCAGCGCCGCAACCATCGGTGCCAGCTCCTGGGCTGTTACGATAGCGCCGGGATCGAAACACAAAATGCCTGCAAGGCCGCACATCGGCACGAATTCTCCTGTCAGTGTCAGCCGGAATTCTGGCCGGTGCCGCGCAGCTTAAGGGCCGGCAGCCCGGGCGGGCGTGTTCAGATACCCAGATTGTGCCATCAGCCACTGCAATGAGGAGCGCTCAATGAAAATCACTTTGGTGGAAAACGGCCCACTCCTGATCGAGGCGCGGGGCGAGTGGAGCTGGACCGGTACGGCCGGCACCACGACCGGCAAGGACCGGGTTGCGCTGTGTCGCTGTGGTGCTGCGGCTACCAAGCCCTTTTGTGACGGATCGCACAAGAAAATCGGCTTTATCGCCGCTGGTGACACCTGCGAGTTGAAGACGGGGTGAGGAAGCCGGGCAGGGTGCTGGTTTACAGCTCCCCGCTTTACGATGCCTTGCGCGTTGCGCGCAGCGGGATAACCGGCCGGGGGCTGTTTGCCGGCACGGTGATTCCCGCGCGCGCCAAGATCGGCGAGTTTGAGGGCGAGGTGATCCCGATTGCAGAGGCGCGGCGCCGTGCGGCCGGCAAACGCATCGTGGCCATCATTGAACTCCGGAAAGTGGCCATCGATGCCTCGCGTACCCGGCGCGGCTTTCGTTACATCAATCACTCCTGCGAGCCCAATACCTTTACCCGCCTGACGCAGGATCGCGCCGAATTCTATGCGCTGCGCCGGATCCGGGCCGGCGAGGAGCTGACCGTTGACTATGGCGAGAGTCACCATGAGGGCAATCTGCGTTGCCGATGTGGCTCGAAGCGTTGTCGTGGCTGGATATAGCGGGTTGCAGGCTTCAGCTGGCAGCGTTGCCGGAAAGCGGTGTCACTGGCCGTTCGGCTGATCGTGCCAGCTGTCGCACCAGCGCCTGGTAGGGTCCGCTGACAGGGACATCTTCGCCGGTCTGGAGGGTTACCGACATCTTGCGCGAGTTTTGTCGCACACGCTGGATCGCACTCCCCCTGACCCACCAGCTGCGATGGATCTGCAGCCCGTCTCCCGACGGCAGTTCACACAGTGCGTCGCTGAAGCGGTGCAGGACCAGGTAGCTCCTGGTGGCGGTAATGATCCGGATGTAATGCTGTTCGGCCTTGACGGCCATGACATCGGCAAGCGAGACAGCGGCAGGGGTGCGTTCAAGAAAGGCTGGCCGGCTGCGACCGGATGCCGTGGCGGATGGATCCGGCACGGATGCATCGGCAACCGCGCGGGGTGTCACTGCGTCGTACCGGTACCGGGGCAAACCGAGAAAGCGGTCGAAGACAAAGTTCGTGCCCACCCAGACGACACCCGCCCGCAGCCAATAGGCCCAGTAACTGGCAGCCAGTGGGGTGGTTGGTTCGGTTTCCAGGCCGCTGTGTGGCCACTGGCTGGCAAACACGCCGATAAGCCAGGTTATATAGGGCAGGGTGATCAGGCAGGACATGGTGTGCCCGGCCAGCATGATGATGATGGGACGTGGCTTCCAGGGCCGCAGCAGCCGCATCGCCAGGCTGGTAAGCAGGCAGGTACCGAACCAGGGAGGAAAGGCGTGGCCCAGGTAGAACAAGACTGCCCAGAGGGGGCCGATGGATTCGATCAGCCGCCAGTTGTTGATGGCGCCATATCCACCGATCGCCAACGGTACCAGCAGGAAGAATGCCGGGAGCTGCCAGCCCATGTTGCCTCTTAAGCGCTGCAGGAAGCCGGACTCGACTGGCCCGCTGTCACTCGGTATCCGGACTGTCATGTCGTCTCTATAGATATCCAGGGTCCAATGCGCAACCATTTCGTGCTGCATGGATGCGATTTGGGGACATTTTCTTTCAATTCAGGAATCTGTGCTGGAACCCCGGGTTTCCTCTGCCTAAGGTACGCGTCCGGTAGTGTGCCGGAATCACGGCCGGCCGGGGGATTATATTTCGGAAGCCTGCCGGCTGATGGATTCGGTTTCAGGTGGCGCCGTCGCTGCCTGAGCGGTGCAGGGGGGTGGCCCGATCGCAGGGCCAGGAAGTTTCAGTTTGTCCAGGGGGGACGTCGAATGCGAATCGTGAGGAGTCTGGGTATCGGCGTGGCGTCATTGCTGTCGCCGGTCGGTTTATCGGTGCTGGCATTGCCATCCGCAGGTCTGGTGTCGCTGCCGGCCTGGTCGCAGGAGGTGGCGGAGATTGTCGTCAGTACCCGGCGTCGTGAGGAGAACCTGCAGGACATCCCGGTTGCGGTGTCGGCATTCAGCGCCGACGAGATCGAAAAGCAGGGCATCAGTTCCACAGCTGACGTGCTCAAGCTGGTTCCCGGTGTGCAGTTCGACCAGAGCTTCTCGGCCTCGGATACGCGCATCTCGATCCGTGGCATCAACAGCGAACGCGGTCGCACCAGCGCCGCCGTGCTGGTCGATGGCATCGACGTCAGCGGCGAGAATGTCACCGCAGGCGGTGGCTCATCGCTGCTCAACACGCGCCTGATGGATCTCGAACGCGTGGAGGTCGTCAAGGGCCCGCAGGCCGGGCTGTATGGCCGCAATGCCTTTGCCGGTGCCATCAGTTACATCACCAAGCAGCCGTCGCTGACCACGGTGGAGACCAAGCTGAGCGCAGACATCGCCGATTACAGCACCTATGACGTGCGCGCTGCGGTGTCCGGCCCGGTGATTGCCGACAAGCTGGCCATCGGCGTGAACCTGGGCTGGTATGAGTCGGATGGCTGGTACGACAATCACAACACGGCGGTGCCGGCTGCCAACGGTGACCTGAACGGTGGCGACAGCCAGGGCGCGCGCCTCGTGGCGGTTTACCTGCCCACCGAAAACCTGAAGGTCACCGCCAGCGTGAGTTACAGCGAGACCGACACCGATCCGCGTGCGGTCGTCAAGGTGGGCAATGCCAATACCTTCTACCTGATGGGGCAGCAACTGCCGGCTGGTACGACCGCGGATTTCAGCTTCATGGGCGGGATGGATTACGGCCAGTGGATTGGCACCGTCGGCTCCGTGAACGAGTCTGACGTCAATCTGTCGGTGTCCGAACGGACGGGTGCGCCGTTTGCCGGCAGCACCGATGAGACGCTGCTCAGTTACCTCAAGCTGGAGTGGGACCTGGGTGCGGTGACCTTCAAGTCCCTGACCAGCTATCTGAGCAACGATGCGACGCTGGACGAGGACGCCGAGTACCAGGACGGCACAGGTACGGTCTTCATGGGTGTCGGTTTGTCGCTTGCCAACGAGTACCGTGACGCGACGGACACCGATTACTTCAACCAGGAGTTCACGATCGAGTCCAATGGCGAGGGCCGCTGGAACTGGCTGGCTGGTATCTCGGGTTTCTGGGAGGACACCCATAACACCGACAACTCGCTCGGCTGGTTCAACGATCCGAATATCGTCTTTGTACCCGGATTCTGCGGTTCCAGTCCCTTCCAGGTTACCTGCAGCTACGCCGCATCGGCGCTTGCCGGTGATCCGGCCAAGACCACCGACCGGGATACCACCAGTTGGTCGGTGTTCGGCCTCGTCGGCTTTGATGTCACCGAGAAGCTGCGCCTGACCCTCGAAGCCCGCTATATCGATGACGAGATCGAGGTCACCACCAATACGGCGATCGACCGCGTGTCGCAGTACATTTTCAACCTGCCGATCGATTTCAGTTTCGGTGCGCCGCCGACGCTGCCGGCGAGCGATACGGTTGATTCCGACACCATCAACCCGCGGGTGGCAGTGGACTACCGGCTCACCGACGACGTGATGTTCTACGGCTCCGTGGCCAAGGGCACCAAGCCGGCCGGCTTTGGCACCTCGCAGTTTGCCTTGCCGCAGAATGCGCGGATCGACCAGGAGAAGCTGTGGGCCTATGAGGTGGGTGCCAAGACCGCATGGCTGGACGGCTCCCTGCAGGCAAACGTGGCGGTTTTCTACAACGATTACACCGACCGCCAGGTCGGCGTGACGGTTACCGATCCCAACACGGGTTGGGCGGCGGCTGGCATCGTCAATGCGGCGGAGGCCGAGACCAAGGGCGTCGAGCTTGAACTGGTCTGGCGTGCCACCGAGGACCTGACTTTCGGTGCCGGTTATGCCTTCACGGATGCGGAGTGGAAGGACTTCAATTACAGCGAGATTCGCGCCGACAGTGGTGGTGTCAACGAGAAGGACATGGCGATCTGCGGCAACGCTCAGGGTGACTGCAGCGGTGCCGATGTAGCCGGTATCCCTGAAAACGCCCTCATCCTGCAGGCCAACTACACCCGTCCGCTGGCCGGGGACATGTCCTGGTATATCAATGCAGGTGGGCAGTACCAGGACAAGCGCGCAATCTATGACCGCGTGAACACCGCCTACGTCGATTCATTCTGGAATGTCGATGCCCAGCTCGGTATCGAGACCGGCGACTGGCTGGTCGAGGTCTATGCCACCAACCTGTTCGACGATGACACCGTGCGCTGGGCCCAGGGCTACCAGGATTTCCGCGACGGCATGTATGGCGGCAGTTTCGGTGGCGAGCCCCGCGACGAGTCGATATTCGCCTTCCTGCCGCCGCCGCGCGTGATCGGTCTGCGGGCCAGCTACCGGTTCGGTGGTGAATAACCGCGACTGATTCCCTCAAGGCCCCGGTGCGACACCTTCTTCCAGGTGTCGCACAGGGGCAAGCTCCGGCCTCAGGCCCCCTGTTGCCTGAGCTGCTCGCGCAACAACTGAAAGATGCTGCGATACGCGCGTCCGTGACGGGGCAGGCCGCCGGCCAGCGCCGGCTGCGAGTCCTTGCGTGCCTGCCGGATCAGGGTCCTCAGTTGCCGTACGTCCGTGCCTGGCTGTTCAGTCAGCCACTGTTCGAGTGCCCCATCGTCGGCAATCAGCCGCTCCCGCCATTTTTCGGCCAGATGCAGGGTGGCATTGTCCCGCGCCGACAGCCCATGTTGCAGGGCGAGTGCCGCGCGGATGGCCTCGATGCTTGCGGCTTCCTGCTGACGCATCAGCTTGCCGATGAGCTGTCGCTGGCGACGGCCGCCGCCACGGGCATCGATGCGTTTGCCCTCGATGATGGCCTTGTGCAGTGAATCGGAGAGGGGCAACTGGGCGAGGGTCTCGCCGTGCAGTGCCAGCAGGCCTTCGCCGAGCGCCTGCAGTTCCTCGCTTTCGCGCTTGAGGTCGCTGCGGCTCGCCGCTTCGCTGCCGCGCATTTCGGCCCGGAATTGCCGGTCGAGCTCGCTGCCCGTGGGCACGAATTCGCCGTCGAGGTAATAGCCTTTGCCGGGTTTGCGCGCCATGCAGCGGGGATCCTGTGCCTGGCGGCCATCATAAACCACGTGCCATGTACTGCGATGCCGGGCGGTTGCGGTCGTTGCTGTCAGCATGCAAGATCAGCCCGTTGCCTGCATCGGGAGAAGCGCCTTGCACCGTATCCTCGTCACTGCCGTCGTACTGCTGTGGGTTGCGGCTCCGGCCGCGCAGGCCAACGAGCTCGAGCCGCTGCTCGATTACAGCGGGCCGCAGCTCTACCAGCGCTTCTGCGCCAGTTGCCATGGGCGGCAGGGTTATGGCGACGGGCCGGTGGCACCGTCCCTCAAGGTGATGGTGCCGGATCTCACCCGCATTGCCCGGCGGCAGCAGAGTGGCGAATTCCCCGAGCAGCGCATCCGCGAGATCGTGGACGGACGGGCAGTACTGCCTGCCCATGGCCTGCGCGACATGCCGGTATGGGGCTATGAACTCGAAGCGCAGGCCCCGCCGGATCAGCCGGGGCGGGCGGCAGCGCAGGGTCTCATCGACAAGCTGGTTGCCTATTTGCGTTCGATCCAGCAGTAGGGAGTCACCGCATGCCCCTGTTCAAATCCGTATTCACGCTCATCGCCGGTAGCATTGCCCTGGTCCCCGGACTGCTCCATGCCGCGCCACTGCCGGCGGCTGATTCGCCGGCCTTCTGCGTTGCCGCCCAGCAGGTTCTTGCCAGCACGAAGCTGGTTGGCAAGAACACCCTGTTCACGGACATGCCTGCCTACCGGCATTCAAAGCCGCTGGTCGAACCGCTGGAAATCTTCCAGGTGGTGAGCTACGCGGGGAAGCTGCCGGTGATGGTGTCCTGCAAGGTGAAGACGGCAGCACACCTGCGGGCGGTCTATGGTGCCGCGGCGGCGGGCAAGCAGCTCTATTGCCCGGACATGACCCGACTGGCGCAGGCGCAGGCGGTGGCGGAACTGCAGCGGGCCGGCCAGCCGGCTGCGGCAGCGCGGGTGGCTGCCTTTGTCATCGACGCCAACGAGCCATACATCACCGGGCAGTCCTACCTCGGTGATTTTCAGCTCAGCTATCGCGGTGAGGATGGCGCCATCCATATCAGTTCGCCGGGACTGTATCAGGACTATGACAGCTGGATTACCCGGTTCCTGCCGGAGAGGCTCCAGGGACAGAGCTACTGCCACCTCGCGACAGTCAGCTACCTGAAGGCGCTGGCTGTCGGCGAAATGCAGCCAGGCATCACGATGACCACGGCTGAGGATGCGCCCGTTCGCCCGAAATAGGCGGCTCGCCCGCGGTCAGCGCTGCTGATGGCGGGCAAGTGCTTCGAGGTGAACCAGGTTGATGTGCAGGCTGACCCAGCGTGCCGGGGCCAGATCCTCGCGGTCGGCCGGCCTGGCCCCGTCGCGGGTATCCGGCAGCGGTCTGCGCGCCATCAGCAGGCTGGTCAGTTCGTCCTCTACCCGCAGGCGCAACTTCGGCAGGAGTTCCTGTTCCAGCTGGCCGCTCAGTTCGCAGGCGGGCAGATCCGGCACGACGGCGCGGAGCCTGCCGTCGCTGGTTTCCATCAGGGCGACGCTGAACAACATGGCGGATCCTGGTCCCGGAGTGCGAACTGCAACAAGCTGCGACCCTGCCCGGGCCCTTATCATGTTGCACACAAATATACACCGCGCAGGTTTATCAGATCGTGGAGCGTCCGTTTCAGCCGCAGGCTGAACCAGCAGTGAGCGGCGATGTGCACGGATCTGCCTGGAGTCGCTGGTTCCGGCGCCTGACCGGCCAGGGGCCGGGCTTGCCCGAGCTTGCAGTCGAGCGCCGGATCAATGAACGGCGTACCCACTCGTTCTGGTCATTTACCTACGGGAGCTTCCGTCCGCGTCGCCGCAATGGCCGTCGCCAGGGCGACCATGAGCGCGTCTTCCTCGACTGGCACGAGCCACGGGTCCTCTACCTGGTTCTCGCCGTCGTGCTGATGAGTTGCACCGATGCATTGTTCACGCTGAATCTCCTGGCCGGCGGGGCACAGGAGCTGAACGTGATCATGAATGCGTTGATCACGCACGATGTCCGGACCTTCCTGGCCGTCAAGATCGGCAGTACCTGCCTTTCCGCAGTGCTGCTCGCGGTGGTGGCCCGGCGCCAGTTCCTGGGGATCTTTCCGGTAGTCCGGCTGCTGCAGGTATTTTGTGCGGGCTATGCCCTGCTGCTGGTCTATGAAGTCTGGCTGTTTGTCGTATATTTCTGAGCATGCCTGGTGTGAAGCGACGAGTGTTTCTTGGTGGGGTGATTGCCGGATCGGCAGTCGTACTCGCGGGTGGCGTGCTCCGGTCGGCATCGGACCGGAACATGTCGGCCTGGATGGTCCAGCCGCCGGGTGCAACAGGTGTGCAACAACCGGGTGGTGGAATGAAATACCGCGCACTGGGTGCGAGTGGCGTCAGTGTCTCGGAAGTCGGCTTCGGAGCCTGGGGCATAGGTGGTGCCTATGGCAGCGTCGACCGGGCCGAATCACTGCGTGCACTGGCGCGTGCCGAGGAGTTTGGCTGCAACTTTGTCGACACGGCAATGGTGTATGGCGATTCGGAGCTGGTGCTCGGTGAGTTCCTGGCTGGCCGACGCTCGAAGTGGCTGATCGCCACGAAGTTTTCGGGGCAGCCCGAAGGGCTCGAGGCGACACTGGACAAACAGCTGGTGCGCATGGGCATCGATGCGGTCGATCTGTACCAGATTCACTGGGCGCCGTCCCAGGCCGAGCAGGAACTCTATGAGGCCCTGTACCGGGTCAAGAAGGCCGGCAAGGCCCGGCTGATCGGCATATCGCTGTATTCGATTGCCGACATCAACAGCGTCCTGAAACAAGGCCGCATCGATGTGATCCAGCTGCCCTTCAGCCTGCTCGATCCGGATCCCTTCCTGGCCAAGCTCGACCTGATACGCCGCACGGGCGTCGGGGTGATCATCCGCTCGTCCCTGAAGGAGGGTTTCCTGACCGGCAAGTATCGGCGTGATGCGGTATTCCCTGATCCGGACGATCAGCGCCATGGCTGGACACCGGAACAGATTGCCGCGACGGTGGATTCGGCCGAGCGCTTTCGCTTCATCGAGGCGGAAGCCGGCTCGATGGCGGTGGGTGCGGCCTGTTATCCCCTGTGCTTCGCGGAAACCTCGACGGTAGTGCTCGGCACCAAGTCGGTTGCGCAGGCTGACAGCAATTTCGGCGTGGTTTCGGGTTCGCGGCTGTCCGACGCGTCCCTGCGCAGGATCCAGTCCCTGCAAAGGGAAATGGGCCTCTATGACAGAAAAGGTAGAATCCGCGACGCCCTCAGGTTTTTTTGAAGAAAGTAGCCGATTCACCATGAGCCACAGCCTGCAGCAGATCTACGCTGCGTCGCCGCTTTTTGCCGGCAACGCTGATTACGTCGAAGATCTCTATGCGAGATGGTTGCAGGATCCGGCTTCGGTCGGTGCACGGTGGCGCCAGTTTTTCGCCGAGCACGCACCGCCTGCACCCGGTGCGGCAGGCGGTGTGCCCGCCGGCGCCAGCCCACGCCCCCCGGCAGCCAGTACCGGTACCCGTGGCGGCCTGGCGCAGCCATCGGCGGAGAAGCTGGCTGCGGTTTCGCGTCTGGTACAGCTCTACAGCATGCGTGGTCACCAGATCGCGGATCTGGATCCGCTTGGTCTGGACAAGCGGCCGATGCCGGTGGTCATGCGTCTCGACCAGCTGGGCCTCGGCGAGGCCGACTTCGACACGGAATTCTACGTCGGCAAATTTGCCGGCCAGACCGATGTGCGCATGACACTGCGCGACTTGCTGGGGACACTGAAGCGGGTCTACGCGGGCAAGGTGGGTGCGGACTTTGCACATCTCTCCAGGGGGCGGGAACGACGCTGGATCCGTGAGCGGATCGAGCGGGGCATGCAGGAAGACCGGTTCAGCGATGATGAACGTCGCCACATCCTGCGGCAGTTGGCGGCTGCCGAAGGCATCGAGCGGTATCTGCACACGCGCTATGTGGGCCAGAAGCGCTTTTCCCTCGAAGGTGGCGACAGCCTGGTGCCACTGCTCGATGACCTGATCCAGCAGGGTGGCGCCAGCGGCATCCGGGAAATGGTCGTCGGCATGGCACACCGTGGCCGGATCAATGTGCTGGTCAATATCCTCGGCAAGGCGCCGCAGCAGCTGTTTTCCGAGTTCGAAGGGGTGTACGACCCGGCGCGCGTGAAGGGTTCCGGCGACGTGAAGTACCACATGGGCTTTTCCGCCGACATCCGTACACCGGGTGGCAACGTGCATGTGGTGCTGGCCTTCAATCCTTCGCACCTGGAGATCGTCAACCCGGTGGTCGAGGGTTCGGTCCGTGCGCGGCAGGAGCGTCGCGGTGACGTCGACGGTACGGAAATCCTGCCGGTGCTGCTGCACGGTGATGCGGCCTTCGCCGGGCAGGGCGTGGTGGCAGAGACCTTCCAGCTTTCCCAGACCCGCGGCTTCAGGACCGGTGGCACGCTGCATATCGTCTGCAACAACCAGGTCGGCTTCACCATCAGCGATCCACGCGATGCGCGTTCCACGGCCTACTGCAGCGATATCGCCCGCATGATCGAGGCGCCTGTCTTCCATGTGAACGGCGATGATCCGGAAGCAGTGGTGTTCGTGACGCGACTGGCGCTCGAATACCGCCAGACCTTCCACAAGGACGTCGTGATCGATCTGGTGTGCTACCGCCGGCATGGCCACAACGAGGCCGATGAGCCGGGCGCAACCCAGCCGCTCATGTACCAGGCGATCCGCAAGCACCCTACGACCCGGCAGATCTACGCGCAGAAGCTGATGGAGCGCGGTGTGCTCGATGCGCCGGAAGCCGAGCGCATGGCGGAGGACTACCGCAGGCGTGTCGAGGCCGGCCAGCCACTGCCCCAGGCAGCGCTCGGCATGGTCGGCAATGAATATACGGTCGACTGGAGTCGCTACCTCAAGGCCGACTGGGATGAGCCGGACACGACCGCGCTCGGTAGCGACGAGGTCGCCGTGCTGGGCAGGGAGATCAATACCGTTCCGCAGCACTTCGGCCTGCATCCCCGCGTTGCCCGCGTCATTACCGACCGCGAGCGCATGGCAGCGGGCGAATTGCCGATGGACTGGGGATTCGCCGAATTGATGGCCTATGGCAGCCTGGTTCGCGCCGGCATCAATATCCGGCTCACCGGGCAGGACAGCGGCCGCGGAACCTTCTTTCACCGCCACTGTGTCCTGCACGACCAGTTGACCGGGCAGACCTGGACACCGATCGACAACCTCCCGGCGGGCGCGCGGCGCAGCCGCTTCATCGTGACCGATTCGCTGTTGTCGGAAGAAGCGGTGCTTGGCTTCGAGTACGGCTATGCGTCGACCGATCCGGATGCACTGGTGATCTGGGAGGCGCAGTTCGGTGATTTCTGCAACGGTGCACAGGTGGTCATCGACCAGTTCATCAGTTCCGGTGAGGAAAAATGGGGCCGTTTGTGTGGCCTCGTGCTGTTCCTGCCGCACGGCCAGGAAGGTCAGGGTCCGGAGCATTCATCGGCGCGTCTCGAGCGTTTCCTGCAACTGTGCGCGCAGCAGAACATGCAGGTGTGTGTCCCGTCCACGCCGGCCCAGATGTTTCACATGTTGCGCAGGCATATGTTGCGCGCCTTGCGCAAACCCCTGATCGTCATGATGCCGAAGAGCCTGCTGCGTCACCGGCTGTCGAGTTCACCACTCGACGAACTGACCCGCGGCCGCTTCCAGCTGGTCATCGACGAGATCGATCCGCTGGACAACGCAGCGATACGCCGGGTCGTGTTCTGCAGCGGCAAGGTGTACTTCGATCTGCTCGAGGCGCGGCGTGCACAGGCCCTGACGGACGTGGCACTGGTGCGTATCGAACAGCTTTATCCGTTTCCCGGCAGCGAATACGCGGCAATACTCGCCAGGTATCCGCAGGCGCATGAAGTGGTCTGGTGCCAGGAGGAGCCGCAGAACCAGGGTGCCTGGTACCAGATCCGCCACCAGTTGCAGCGGCAGCTGCAGCGCGGTCAGGAGCTTTACTATGCCGGTCGTCCTGGTGCTGCTGCACCGGCACCGGGAATTTTCCAGCTGCACGTCCAGCAGCAGCAGGAACTGGTTGCAACAGCGTTGTCGGCCGATGTCGGCCCAACGGGGGGATAGCTGCACATGATCGAAGTCAAGGTACCTCGCCTGCCGGAGTCGGTGGCCGATGCCACGCTGGTGAACTGGCACAAGGGGCCGGGTGAGGTGGTGGAACGCGACGAGAATCTCGCTGACCTCGAAACCGACAAGGTGGTGCTTGAGGTGCCCGCCCCGCAACGGGGGGTGCTGCGCGAAATCCGCGTCCAGGCCGGCAGTACGGTGACCAGCGGGCAACTGCTGGCGATATTCGAGGCACAGACGGAGGGCGCCGCGGCAGCTGCACCTGCACCTGCGACTGCACCCGCCGGGAAAGAAGCCGCTGCCGTGGCCACGCCAGCCGTTGCGGTCGCGACCAGCAGCGCACCGCCGGCTGACCGGAATGCCGGGAAGACCGGACCGGCCGTGCGTCGCCTGGCTGCGGAGCAGGGTGTCGATCCGGGCACGCTCCAGGGCAGCGGCCCGCAGGGACGGATCCAGAAGGGCGACGTACTGAAGACGTCCCCGGCAGCGCCCGCAGTGGCGCAGCAGCCGGTGCTTGCGGGGGGTCGCAACGAGCGGCGAGTGCCCATGACGCGATTGCGGGCGCGGATCGCCGAGCGGCTGGTCAGCGCCCAGCAGACGGCGGCCATGCTGACGACCTTCAACGAGGTCGACCTGACGGAAGTCATGGGTCTGCGCAGCCGCCACAAGGAGGCCTTCGAGAAGCAGCACGGCGTGCGGCTGGGCTTCATGGGCTTTTTCGTCAAGGCCTCGATCGAAGCCCTGCGTCGCTACCCTGGCGTGAATGCCTCGATCGAAGGCCAGGACATCGTTTATCACGATTACTGTGATATCGGCGTGGCGGTTTCCACGGAACGCGGGCTCGTGGTCCCGGTGCTGCGTGATGCGGAGCGACTGAGCCTGCCCGCCATAGAAACGGCGATTGCGGAGTTCGGCCGCAAGGCGCGCGACGGCGCACTCGGCATGGACGATCTGGTCGGTGGCACCTTCACGCTGACCAACGGCGGCGTGTTCGGCTCCCTGCTGTCCACGCCGATCCTCAATCCGCCGCAGAGTGGCATCCTCGGCATGCACAAGATCCAGGAGCGGCCGATGGTCGTGGGCGGGCAGATCGTGGCGCGCCCGATGATGTATATCGCGCTGACCTATGACCACCGCATCGTCGATGGTCGCGAGGCGGTGCAGTTCCTGGTGGCGATCAAGGAAACGCTTGAGGATCCGGCGCGGCTCCTGCTGGGTATCTGAGGCAGGGAGAGGACATCGGTGGGCAGCAAATACGACGTGGTCGTCATCGGCGGTGGTCCGGCTGGATACGTGGCCGCCATACGCGCAGCGCAGAACGGCTTGCGGGTCGCCTGCATCGATGCCTGGAAGAACCCCGACGGCAAACCTGCACTGGGTGGCACCTGCCTGAATGCGGGCTGCATACCGTCCAAGGCCTTGCTCGAGTCTTCCGAGCTGTTTCACCGGGCTGGCCACGAATTCGCCAGCCATGGCATTCAGGTCGGCAAACCGGTGCTGGACCTCGCCGTGATGCAGTCACGCAAGGCGGCGATCGTGCGGCAGTTTTCGGGCGGCATCCGCGAGTTGTTCAAGGCCAACGGTGTCACCAGCCTGGCCGGACATGGCTACCTGCTGCCGGCGAACAAGATCCGCTACACGCCGGACGGCGGCGAGCCCGAACTGCTGGAAGCCGAACACGTGGTGCTGGCGGCCGGTTCCGTGCCGGTCGAGCTGCCCTTCGCCCGCTTTGATGGCGAGCGGATTGTCGATTCCCGGGGCGCGCTGGAATTTTCTGCCGTACCGGCGCGCCTGGGCGTGATCGGTGGTGGCGTCATCGGCCTGGAACTCGGCAGCGTCTGGCAGCGCCTGGGCGCACAGACCACGGTGATCGAGGCGCTGGACCGCTTCCTGTTCATGGCGGACGGGCAGATTGCCAGGGACGCGCAGCGCCAGTTCAAGAAGCAGGGGCTGGATATCCGCCTGGGTGCCAGGGTAACCGAGACCCGCAGCACGGCTGCCGGCGTCGCCGTCAGCTATGAGGACGAACGCGGCCGGCACTCGCTGGAGGTCGACCGGCTGATCGTGGCAGTCGGTCGCCGCCCGGCTACCGAGGGCCTGCTGGATCCGCTCGCCGGCGTGCAGCTGGCGGAGCGCGGTTTCGTGGCGGTGGATGCCGAGTGCCGGACCACGGCCGCCAATGTCTGGGCGGTCGGTGACCTGGTGCGCGGGCCGATGCTGGCGCACAAGGGTTCCGAAGAGGGCGTGATGGTCGCCGACCTCATCGCCGGGCGTTATGGTCACGTCAATTACGCAGCGATTCCGAGCGTGATCTACACCGCGCCGGAGATCGCCTGGGTGGGCCAGACGGAAGAGCAGCTCAAGGAAGCGAGCCAGTCCTACAAGGTGGGCACCTTCAACTTCGCGGCCAGCGGCCGGGCGCGGGCGATGGAGCAGGCGGCCGGGCTCGTCAAGGTGCTCGCCGATGCCGCCACCGACCGGCTGCTGGGCGTGCATATCATCGGACCGATGGCCGGTGAGCTGATCGGCGAGGCCGTGGTCGCCATGGAGTTCGAAGCCAGCGCCGAGGACCTGCAGCGCACCATCCACGCCCACCCGACACTCAGCGAAGCCATCCACGAAGCGGCACTTTCGGCCGATCGTCGGGCCCTGCACGCCATCAATCACTGAGCCGGGCGGCGCCTCCGGCTGGCGCGGCAATTCAGTTATCATCCTGCGCTGTGCAGGATTTTCATTGGCAGCTCGGGAGCCAGGCGTGAGCGGCGTTACGCGCATCCTCGGTATCGATCCCGGTTCCCGGATCACCGGCTTTGGCATCATCGATTCGGACGGCCGGCGCTCCGTCCACGTGGCCAGTGGCTGCATCCGTACGGCTGCCGCGGCGCTGCCGGTCCGCCTGCAGGCGATTTTTGCCGGCGTACAGGCGCTGGTGCTGCAGTATCAGCCGGGCGCGGTGGCGGTCGAGCAGGTCTTCATGCACCGGAATGCCGATTCGGCGCTCAAGCTCGGCCAGGCCCGGGCGGCAGCGATCTGCGCCACCTTCGGCAGCGGGGCGGAAGTGTTCGAGTACGCGGCGCGGGCGGTCAAGCAGGCCATCGTCGGTGCGGGACAGGCGGAAAAGTCCCAGGTCAGTCATATGGTTTCGGTGCTGCTGAACCATCGCGACGCGCTCGAGGCGGATGCGGCCGATGCGCTGGCCGTCGCCCTGTGCCATGCGCATACCCAACCGCTCAACGAGCGCCTGAACAGCGCACGGCGGATGATTGCGGGGATGCGCCGGTGATCGGGTTCCTGCGCGGTGTGCTGGCGCACAAGGAGCCACCGTTCCTGCTCATCGATGTCGGCGGCGTCGGCTATGAGGTCGAGGCGCCGATGTCTACCTGTTTCCGGCTGCCGGCTGCCGGCGAGAGCGTGCAGCTCTGCACGCATCTGCTGGTCCGCGAGGATCACCACACCCTGTTCGGCTTCAGTACGGAAGTCGAGCGGCGGCTGTTTCGCGATCTGCTCAAGGTCAGCGGCGTGGGGGCGAAGACGGCGCTCGGTGTGCTCTCGGGACTGAGCGTCGAGGCTTTCATCCGCTGTGTAGAGACCGATGACATCGCCTCGCTGGTAAGGCTGCCGGGGATTGGCCGCAAGACGGCGGAACGCATGATCATCGAAATGCGCGATCGCGTCCGTCATCCGGGCCTGGCCGGCGGTGAAGCGGGTAGTGGCCGATCGCTGGCGCCGGCGGATTCGCGTACCGAAGCGCTGGATGCCTTGCTGGCCCTGGGCTACAAGCCCCCGGAGGCGCGGCGCATGCTGGACCGCGTCCCGGATGAGGGGCAATCGACCGAGGACCTGCTGCGCGTGATCCTGCGCGGGGCGGCGCGCACATGAGCAGCGGGGAAAGGATCGTGGCGACGCTGGCTGGCACGGGCGAGGATGCGCTCGACCGTTCCATCCGGCCGCAGCGCCTGACCGACTACGTGGGCCAGGCGGCGGTAAAGCGCCAGCTCGACATCTTCATCTCCGCAGCGCGCAAGCGCGGCGAGGCGCTGGACCACACGCTGATCTTCGGTCCGCCCGGCCTCGGCAAGACCACGCTCGCGAATATCATCGCCAATGAGCTGGGCGTGAACATCCGCCACACCTCGGGGCCGGTGCTCGAGCGTCCGGGCGACCTGGCGGCGATGCTCACCAACCTGGAGCCGCGCGATGTGCTGTTCGTCGACGAGATCCACCGTCTCAGCCCGGTGGTCGAGGAAGTGCTGTATCCGGCGATGGAGGATTTCCAGCTCGATATCGTGATCGGCGAAGGACCGGCGGCGCGCTCCATCAAGCTCGACCTGCCGCCCTTCACCCTGGTGGGTGCCACGACCCGGGCCGGCCTGCTGACTTCGCCGCTGCGCGACCGCTTCGGTATCGTGCAGCGGCTCGAGTTTTATACGCCGGAAGAGCTGCATGCCATCATCGTGCGTTCGGCCGGCATCCTCGGCGTGCCGATCGATGCGGCCGGTGCGGCCCAGCTTGCCAGCCGTGCGCGCGGTACCCCGCGTATTGCCAATCGCCTGCTGCGCCGCGTGCGCGATTTCGCCGAAGTGGAGGGCGATGGCCGCATCGATGCGGGGATTGCCCGCTCGGCCATGGATCTGCTGGATGTCGATCCCGGTGGTTTCGACCTCCTTGACCGGCGTTTCCTGCTGCTGATCATTGAACGTTTCGATGGCGGACCGGTCGGAGTCGAGTCGCTGGCTGCAGCCCTGGGCGAGGAGCGTGGCACGATCGAAGACGTGATCGAGCCCTTCCTCATCCAGCAGGGCTTCGTGAGCCGCACCGCCCGCGGCCGCATGGTGACCCGGCGGGCCTGGCAGTACTTTGGCCTGCAGGCCCCGCGGGGCAGCAGCGAGGTGACGCCCGGGCTGTTTGATGCCGAAGGGCAGTCCTGAATTCCTGGTACAGGCAGTAACCGATGTCCGAAAATCTTTCCTTTGCCGACATGATCCTCAACGCGAGTCTGGTCGTGCAGCTGGTCATGGGCCTGCTGGTGGCCGCATCGGTGATCTCCTGGTCGATCATCATCCGCAAGCGGCGCCTGCTCAACGCTGCGCTCGCCGGCTCCGATGCCTTCGAGACCAGCTTCTGGTCGGGCGGCGACCTGAATGCCATCTATCGCGACATCACGCGTGACCAGACGGCGCCCGGGGACATGGCTGGCCTTTTCGAGGCGGGTTTCCGCGAGTTCCGGCGGCTGACCAGCCAGCAGAACATGTCGCCGGAGCAGGTACTCGATGGTGTGCGCCGTACGATGCACGTGACCCAGATGCGCGAGATGGACCGGCTTGAAGAAAGCCTCTCCACGCTGGCGACCATCGGCTCCACCAGTCCGTACATCGGGCTGTTCGGCACGGTCTGGGGCATCATGAATTCCTTCCGTGGCCTCGGCAATGTGCAGTCGGCAACGCTCGCCGTGGTGGCGCCGGGCATCGCCGAAGCGCTGGTCGCAACCGCTATCGGCCTGTTCGCCGCGATCCCGGCCGTCATCGCCTACAACCGTTATGCCGACAAGGTGGCCCGCCTCGAGGTGCGCTACGACAGCTTCATCGAGGAGTTCTTCAGCGTCCTGCAGCGGCACGCGCACAGCCGCACACAGGCGGCCAGGTAGGGATATGCGCAAGACGCGTAAACGCCGCTTGATGGGCGAGATCAACGTCGTCCCCTATATCGACGTGATGCTGGTACTGCTGGTCATCTTCATGGTGACTGCACCGCTGCTGACGCAGGGTATCGATGTGGAACTTCCGGAGGCCGCCGCCGATCCGATCGTCGCCGCCCAGGACCAGGAGCCGCTGGTGCTGTCGGTCGACGCGGAAGGACGGATGTACCTGAGTGTCGGCGATGACGAAGACCAGCCGGTAGACGGTGAACGGATTGTCGAACTGGCTTCCGCGGTACTGCGGCGCAATCCGCAGACGCCAGTGCTCGTCAATGCCGACCAGCGCGTCGCCTACCGTGAGGTCGTGACCGCCATGGTTCTGCTGAAGGAAGCGGGCGCCAAAAATGTCGGCTTCCTGACCGAGCCGCCGAACAGGCCGCGGCGGCGCAGCTGATGCCGGGAACCGGAGCGGTCGCGGTGCGAAACGCAGGGTTTGCAGCGACGACGGACCAGAGGCGCAGCCTGCTCTGGTCGCTGGGCATCCACGTTGCGCTGCTCGCCATCATCCTGCTCGGCGGGATCGTGCTCCCCCACAAGCCGCAGCCCTCGGACCTGGGCATCAAGGCCACACTCATCGACCCGGATGCCATGCGCAAGATGCGCCGGCGCCCGGCGCGACCCGAGGTGCAAAAGCCCGAGCCGCCGCAACCGGATCCGGCAGTGAAGGCAGCCGAAGCGCAGAAGTTGCAGGCCGAACGGGAGCGCAAGCTCGCCGAGCAGCAGGCTGCCGAGCGCAAGCAGGCGCAGCAGAAGGCTGCCGAACAGCAAGCGGCCGAGCAGAAGCTCGCGGAACGGAAGCTCGCTGACAAGAAAGCGGCGGAGAAAAAAGCGGCGGAGAAGAAGGCTGCCGAGAAGCAGGCAGCTGAAAAGAAGGCAGCCGAAAAGAAGGCGGCAGACCAGGCGGCTGCCGAGAAGGCTGCGGCCGAGAAGGCGGAGGCGCAGCGTCGGGCGGTGGAGGAGACACGTCGTCGCACGGAACAGGCCGAGCTTGCGCGCCAACTGGCCGAGGAAGACGCCTTGCTGGCGGCGGCGGATTCCGGTGCGCTGGCCGAGTATGTCGCCCTCATCAGGCAGAAAGTCGAGCGCAACTGGGTGCGGCCACCAAGCGCCAGGAGCGGGCTGGAGTGCGAGTTGTACGTGACGCAGATTCCCGGCGGGCAGGTGACCGGCGTGCGCATTGGCGACTGTCCGGCGGATGATGCTGTCCGTCGTTCCATAGAAGCCGCCGTGCTGCGTGCATCGCCCTTGCCGATGCCCTCCAGCCAGGCCCTGTTCGAGCGCAACTTGCGCTTTGTGTTCAGACCTGAAGAATAGCGCTCATCAAATCCCGATCGAGAAATTCATGAGCAGACCCAGCTTCTACCGTGCTGCCGCCTTTGCTGCATTGCTGATGGTTTCAGCGGCCCTGCGTGCCGAGTTGCAGATCGAGATTACGGCCGGCGTCGACAAGGCGGTGCCCATCGCTGTGGTGCCTTTTGGCTGGAGTGGCCCGGGCGCCCAGCCACCGCGGGATGCCGCCGCCATCGTGGCCGCCGACCTCGCACGCTCCGGCCGCTTCGCGCCCATGGACCGCAAGGACATGCTGCAGAAGCCCACCACGGGCGCCGAGGTCAAGTTCGATGACTGGAAGATCCAGGGCGCCGAAGTCCTGGTGATCGGCAGGGTGGTGCAGGTGGCCGGCGACCAGTACGAGATCCAGTTTCAGGTCTTCGACGTGCTGCGCGGTGAGCAACTGCTGGCTTACCGGCAGGCCAGCAGCGCGGCCGATTTTCGCCGCAACAGCCATCGGGTCGCAGACCGGATCTACGAGATACTGACCGGCATCCGCGGCATATTTTCCACCCGCATCGCCTACGTGACGGCAGTTGGCCCGGCTGAAAAGCGCATCTTCCGGCTGATCGTCGCGGATGCAGACGGCGAGAATCCGCAGCTCATGTTCGAGTCGACGCAGCCGGTCATGTCGCCGGCCTGGTCGCCGGACGGGCGCCGTATCGCCTATGTATCCTTTGAAAACCGCCGTTCGGAAATCTATGTGCAGGACCTGCGCTCCGGTTCCCGCAAGCGCGTTTCGGCGCGGCCCGGGGTCAATGGCGCGCCGGCCTGGTCGCCGGACGGCCGGCAACTCGCGGTGTCGCTGTCGCGGCAGGACGGCAATCTGGATATCTACACGCTGGACCTCGACAGCCAGATGCTGACGCGGCTGACCAGCGGTGCGGCAATCGATACCGAGCCCACCTGGTCCCTGGACGGTCAGCAGGTCTACTACACCTCCGACTCGACCGGCGGACCGCAGGTTTACCGCGTGCCCGCCCGGGGCGGCACCATCCAGCGTGTCACTTTCGAGGGCAACTACAACGCCAGGCCCCGCATGTCACCGGACGGCAAGCAGCTGGCTGTCGTGCATAACGATCGCGGCAGCTATAGAATTGCCGTCGTTGATCTGGCCCGCTCGTATACCCAGGTGTTGTCTGACGGTCGCCTGGATGAGTCGCCAAGCTTCGCTCCCAATGGTGAGACGCTCATCTACGCGACCCGCGAGGGCAAGCGCGGAGTGCTTGCCACGGTCAGTGCAAATGGCCGCATCAAGCAGCGTCTCTCGGCAGTCGAGGGTGATGTGCGGGAGCCGGCCTGGTCGCCATTTCCGCTCAACTGATTTTTTCCGGTTCGCTTTTTTTCTGAAGTTGTTCAAGGAGTTTGCCTAGATGACTATCGTGAAGAATGTTGCCGCATTGCTGGCAGTCGTGCTGCTGGCCGCTTGTGCGGGCCCGTCGAAGTCCACGGTCGACGAGAATGCCGGCTCGGCTGCGGGCGCACAGGGCGGCGCCATGTCTTCCGGCGTGGGCGATGCCGGTGCCGGGCAGGGCAGCGCGATGGGCGGCAGTGCGCTGGGCGGCCCGGGTGCTGCGCAGGAAAACCGGGTCATCTACTTTGAATATGACCGTTTCGACGTGAAGTCGGAGTACAACACGGTCCTGCAGGCCCATGGCAAGTACCTGTCGGCCAACCCGGCATCGAAGGTGCGGCTCGAGGGCCATGCGGATGAGCGTGGCAGCCGCGAGTACAACATCGGCCTGGGCGAGAAGCGCGCACAGGCGGTCCGCAACGTGCTGCTGCTGCAGGGTGCCGCTTCCGACCAGATCAGCACGGTGAGCTTCGGTGAAGAGCGCCCGGCGGTCACCGGTGACGATGAAGAGGCATGGACGCTGAATCGTCGCGTCGAGATCGTGTACGGACCCTGAGCGACTGGAGTCCCACATGCTGCAGCCGCGTATCCGTCCCTTGTCCCGTTTGCCCCGGCCCATGCTCGCCGCCTTCCTGGTTGCGAGCATGGGCGCCGGCTGCGCGATCGTGCCACCGGAAGAGGACCCGACCTTCATCAAGCTGTCGGAGCTGGATTCCCGCCTGACCCGGGTCGAGCGGGTGGTCGACAGCGAGGGTCTGGTGAACATCCTCAAGCAGCTCGAGCAGCTGGAGGCAGAGAGCAAGGCCCTGCGCGGTCAGGTCGAGACCCTGCAGTTCCAGCTGGAGCAGGCGGGTTCGGCACAGAAGCAGCAGTACCAGGATGTGGACCGGCGCCTGCAGGGCATCGAGAGGTCGGTCAGCGAGCGCAGCGGTGCACAGGCCGAAGGCACCAGCGTGCTGGACGGCAAGGTGCTGAAGGCCGGCCAGTTGCCCGTGCCCGGTGGCAGCGACCGGGCCAACTACCAGGCCGCCTTCGAGCTGCTCAAGCAGGGCCGGCACAAGGAGGCCAATGCGGCCTTGCGCCAGTTCATGGTGGCTTTCCCGGAGAGCTCGCTGCTCGACAACGCGCAGTACTGGCTGGCTGAAACCGATTACGTCCGCCAGCGCTTCGAGAAAGCCCTGGCCGAATTCACCATCGTGGTCGACAAGTATCCGCAGTCACGCAAGATTCCCGATGCGCTGCTCAAGATCGGTTACTGCAACTACGAGCTGAAGCGCTACTCGGCTGCCCGCAAGTCGCTGCAGGCGGTGGTGGCCAGCTATCCGGAGACCACGGCAGCACGCTTGGCCGGTCAGCGCCTGGAGAGCATGCGCGCCGAGGGCATCTAGCCGGCTCGCGACCGGTTGCCCCTCCGTTGCGGAGACAGCTCGTGTCAGCCTTGCGCATCACCGAGATCTTTCACTCCCTGCAGGGGGAGGCGCGGCCGGCCGGCTACCCGACCGCTTTCATCCGTCTCACGGGTTGTCCGCTGCGCTGTGTTTACTGCGATACCAGCTATGCCTTCCAGGGCGGCATGCGCCTCGGTATTGCGGATGTCCTCGAGCGGATAGCGGAATTCAGCGTCCGCCATGTCTGCGTGACCGGTGGCGAGCCGCTGGCCCAGCCGGCCTGCCTCGAGCTGCTGGCTGCGCTGTGCGATGCCGGCTACACCGTATCGCTGGAAACCAGCGGGGCGCTCGATATCTCCGCGGTCGATGCGCGCGTGATGGTGGTGCTGGATATCAAGACGCCGGATTCCGGCGAAAGCGAACGCAACCTCTGGGCAAACCTTGCCCGTCTCAAGCGCGAAGACCAGATCAAGCTCGTGATCTGCAGCCGTGCCGATTACGAATGGGCGAAGGGCGTCCTTGCCGAACGCAGGCTCGAGCAGGTGTGCGAGGTGCTGTTTTCGCCCTCGTGGGGACAGCTGCCCGCGCGCGACCTGGCGGAGTGGGTGCTTGCCGACCGCTTGCCGGTGCGTTTCCAGCTCCAGCTGCACAAGTATCTCTGGGGCGATGCGCCCGGTCATTGAGCAGGTGGCATCGGGCATGGCCGGGCAAGGCAAACGAGCGGTGGTGTTGCTGTCCGGCGGGATGGACTCCGCTGTCTGCCTGGCGATGGCGCGGCGCGACGGCTTTGCCTGTCATGCGCTGAGTTTTGACTACGGGCAGCGGCATCGTGCCGAGCTGCATGCGGCGGCACGGCTGGCAGCGCACATGGGTGCCGCCGAACACCGCACGCTCACCATCGGCCTCGGCGAGATCGGTGGTTCAGCCCTGACAGACAGCCGCATTGCCGTCCCGGATGCGCCCGGTGAGGGGATCCCCGTCACCTATGTTCCGGCCCGCAACACCGTCTTTCTGGCCTTTGCGCTTGGCTGGGCCGAGGTGCTCGACGCCGACCGGATCTATACCGGCGTGAATGCCGTCGACTATTCCGGCTATCCGGATTGCCGGCCCGAATACCTGCAGGCATTCCAGCGACTTGCCGATCTTGCCACGCGCCGTGGCGTGGAGGGGCGGCCCATCGAGTTGTACGCACCGTTGCTCGATCTCAGCAAGGCGGCGATCGTGGCAGCCGGTGTGGGCCTGGGCGTCGATTTTGCCCGGACGGTCTCGTGCTATCAGGCCGACGAGGAGGGTGCGGCCTGTGGCCGCTGCGACGCCTGCCGGCTTCGCCAGGCGGGTTTCCTGGCGGCGGGCATCGCCGATCCAACCCGCTATCGTTTGCCTGATCCGGAGCCGCCGGCATAGAATGCCGCGCATTCCCAGCCCTCGCGGCACCCGAAACCCGATATGGGCCGTTAGCTCAGGTGGTAGAGCATCGGACTTTTAATCCGTTGGTCGATGGTTCGAGTCCATCACGGCCCACCAATCGCGAAAAGAAAAAGGTGTCAGATTTATTTTCTCGTCGAAAATGAATCTGACACCTTTTTCGTTTTCAGCAGCCGGTGACCGGCGATGTACAGCAGCACCAGGACACCAGTGGCGGTCGCAGCGACCAGCAGCTCCGCCGGTCCCGGGGGCCGCTGGCTGCCTGCCAGATACAAGGGTGCAAGTGCCGCGCCAGCCAGGACGATGTTGCGCAACACCAGCCAGCTGCTCAATGCCTGCGGGGCAGCACCGCAGCCGCAATCGAGATTGCGTCGGCCGCGGCCGAGGTTCACGGCCATGGCCAGCGCATAGGCCAGCAGCAGGCCGGCGGCGGCATAGGCCGCAGCGCTGAACCCGGCGATCAGCCCGAGGGCAATGGCTACTTCGGTCCATGGCAGAATAACCGCGATGCCCATCGCCTGGCGCGGTGGCAGCAACTGGTAGGCGAGTGCCGCGGCATAAAAGTCCCGGCGCTGTCTGAGCTTGGCCAGTGCCGCCGTGGCGAACAGGATGGCCAGTGCCAGGCGCATGACCAGGGTGAAGAGGCTAGCGATGTCGTTCATGTCCACGGATGCATGTTGGTCGGACCCGAATTCCGCACGCGGTGAATGCCATGCCAAAGGATAGTCGAAGTGCCTGGAATCCCGGCCTGCAGCGTGCAGTACTGGTCGGGCTGGGCGCATTCCTGCGCCCGCTGGCGCAGTTCCTGCTGCGATCCGGGGTCGGTTACCGGGAGTTTGCCGATATCTCCAGGGCGGCATTCATTTCAGTTGCCGCCGAGGAATACGGTGTCCGGGGCCGGCCGGCCAGCCTTTCCCGTATCGCTGCCGTGACCGGCATCGGCCGCAAGGAAGTCGGCAGGGTCCAGAAGAGCGACCTGGCGCAGCTGGAGGCAAGGTTCTGGGCCTCGGAGCTGAATCCCCTCACGCAGCTGTTGCACTTCTGGCACTCCGATCCGGACTACTCGGTGGACGGGGCACCCCGTTTGCTGGATTTCATGGGTGGCGAGCGCTCTTTTGCCGGGCTGGTTGCCAGGTATGCAGGCAATGTTGCGCCAGCCGTGGCCCGCTCCGAGCTCGAGCGCTGTGGTGCGATCGAAGAGGCGGCCGGCGGGCAGCTCCGCGCCGTGCGTCGTCAGTACACGCCGAACGAGGTCGATATCGAGTTCGTGCGCAGCATGGTTTTCTCGCTCAAGAGCCTGGCGGGTACCCTGGCGCACAACGCCGAGGTCATCTCACGCGAGGGCCTGCACACCACGAGTGGCCGCCTGGAGCGCTATGCGTGGACGACGCGGATCTCGGAGTCGTCGATGCGTGACTTCAAGCGGCTGTCCGAGCAGAAGGGTGAGGAACTATTGCACCAGCTGGACACATGGATCGGCGAGAGGGAGCAGGCGGACCTGGCAGACGGCGCACTTCCCCCGCCGCAGCAACGCAGGATCTGTGGTCTTGGCGTCTATCACTTCGAGGCAGACATCTGAGGCCTGCCCGCCATCCTATCCCGGGAACTCGGCCACTCCAGCCAGGCCGAGCCGCGGAACCACGCCCTTGGGCGTGTCCTTGACGCCAGTGCCACTGTCGATCATGCCGAGTATTTCGCCGCTCTCCATGCACACCCTGGCCATCATGCCGGTGAAAAAGTTGGTGGTGACGAAGGATTTCTGGTCTATGCCCGGCTGGATCATCGCCCAGCCGTAGGCGGGCAGCCGGTATTCGCGCAGCACCTGGCCGGCCTCGTCGAGCACCTCGACGGTTTCCCCACGGGTCAGCAGCAGGCGGCCGTCGCGCAGGTAGGCGACCGCAATGGCCCAGATGCGATCCATCTCGAATGGCCTGGTCTCGCCCGGGCAGACTTTCAGGTCCGGCATCTGCTTGCCGGTCCTGATGTTGAAGCGCATGACGCGTTTGCCGGTTTCGGTGGTGTAGGTCACGTAGTCTTCGGACGGGTGCAGGGTCATGTGCGTGATGCCCTTGAAGCCGAAGGGTTCAGGCGCGGTCTCGGGTGTCCACTCGTTGAGCATTTTTCCGTCGGCACTGAAGCGATACAGCTTGCCCTGGCCGATCAGGCCGTTGGTGCCCGGAATCGCGCGTATGCAGGTGCCGGGCGGTGGCGTGTTGCCCTTGAAGTAGTCGGCCAGCAGGATCGTGCCGTCGGCAAGGAAGCACGGGCTCGCCAGGCCAACGTCGGCAAACCTGGTTTCCGGCCGCAGGGCGCCGGAAGGCCGGACCTGCACGATGTGGTGTCCCTGGCAATCGCAACCCCACAGCGTGCCGTCGGGCGCGAAACGCAGGTGGACGATCAGGTGACTGGTGAAGCCGATCCACAGCACGCCCTTGTATTTCAGGTTCCGGTCGTACTGCACGATCCGTCCGACACCGGCGTGGTTGTCGTGCGGGTTGTTGAGGTAGGTACAGCTCAGGAAGATGTCGCCCTTCTCGAAGGGTCTGATCGTTGAAACGGTGGGCGGGGTTGGCAGCGTTTCACCGTCCCATCCGGCATAGATCCGTTCGCAGATATCCTTTGGTACCGGTTTCACTGCGGCCGTGAATTTGGGCTGACCGGTCTCCGCGCTGTCGCCTTTTACAGTCTCAATCCGGGTTGCGTCACTGTTCATCGCTTGATTTCCCCGTGCCCTCAGGCCACGAATCCGAAGTAGTAGAGCGGCGGTGAGGTAACACCAGCCAGGATCATGCAGATCATTCCGGCGCGGCCAATGCCCCGGTGGGTCTTGCTGAACTTGTTGGGCCGGGGCGGATTACCGAACTTGAACAGGGAAATGGGGATCAGGATCACCCAGATGATGGAGGTCAGGATCGAGAAGAAGGTGTGGATGTAGATGGTCCAGTTGAGCAGGGCCGTGCCTTCGTAAATGCTGCCCTTGGTGAGTTCGAAGATGCCGCCGGACATCTTCAGGTCATACTCGAATATCGAGACGACGATGGCCAGGCTGATGCCGAGCCAGAGCTGGATGCGCCGATGATTCACGTAGTCCTTCTGGGTGCGCGCCATGCGCCATGAAATGATCAGCAGGGGCAGGATGACGAGGAAAGACAGCATGACGATGTCCATCAGGATGTCAGCGCGGGAGCCGAGAAAGCCGGGTGGGAACATGTTTGCAACAACCTCGGGTGAATGGCTGGAATCGGACAGATCAGTCCGAAGTAGACCCCGGAATCTGGACTGTGTCAACAGGAAGCCTCGATAAAAAGCCACATAGAGGACCATGTCTTGAATTAAATAGGACAGCTATGTCCTAATAGCACGCATGAGCGTGGCAAGAAAAAAAACCGCCGGCAGTCCGGGGAGCCCGGTTATCCGCCGTCGGGTTGCCGGGACCAGGGCGCGCGTCTGCCAGGTTGCGGCCAGGCAGTTCAATGAGGAGAGCTATGCGGCGGTGAGCGTCGATGCGATCGTGGCGGCCGCCGGCATCGCGCGCAGCAGTTTCTACCGCTTCTTTCGTGACAAGGAAGAACTGCTTTGCCAGATCGTCGATCCGGTATTCGAACTGGCGGTCACGGAACTCGACCGTATATCCGTTGAACAGCCGGAAACCATCGTCAACGGCATCGCACGGAGCTACCTGCAGGTCTGGGCCACCCATCGCGACGGCCTCGTGCTGTCGATGAAGCTCGGTGCCACCCTGTTTCCGCTGGTGCAGAAGTCGCACGACAGGTACGTCGCCAGGATCCTGGTGCTGATGGAGCATCTGCACGAATCGCGGATGTTGCGTCACGATAATCCGCGCATGGCAGCGCGGTTGCTGGCCCTCACGGCCGTGCCGGTGCTGCAGGTCTGCGAGAAGCACCCGCAGTTCGAGAACGTGTTCTGCAGCACCTTGCGTGGCCTGTTGCTGAAATGGTAGCCCCCTGATGTTCATCAATTTCTGGTATCCGGCAGAGCAGGCATCCGCAGTCGGCAAGAAGCCGGTCAAGGTGCGCATGCTGGGACAGAATCTCGTGCTGTTCCGGGACGAGGCGGGCAAGGTCCACTGTCTCAGCAATGTTTGCCTGCATCGTTGTGGTTCGCTGGGCGATGGCTGGGTCAGCAAGGGTCGCGTGGTCTGTCCCTACCACGGCTGGGAGTTCAGTGGCAGCGGGCAGTGCGAGCGCATGCCTTCGCTGGGTCCCGCACAGTTGCCGATGACCGGACGCGCGCGCGTCGACTCCTACCCGGTGCAGGAGAGATATGGCCTGGTGTTCGTTTTTCTCGGTGACCTGCCGGAGGAACAGCGTCCGCCGATCATGGAGATCGCGGAGTGGGGTGATCCCGGCTGGCGCTGCACGACCTTCGTGTTTTCCCTGAAAGCCAACTATGCACGGGTGGTGGAAAACGCACTGGATCCGGCGCATGCCGAGTTCGTGCATTTCGTGGGGCGCAAGGGGCAGGACCCCGACTACCACATGCCCGACTACCAGACGTGGGAGAGCGAGTGGGGTGCCGGCATGGAGGTGCGCTTCAAGAGCCAGGCGGGCGGGCTGTTGAGGTATTTCCGCCCCGGCGATACCGAAACGGTCGCCGGCACCACGTTCCATGGCCCGGCACAGTTCATCACGCGCATCCGCATGAATGCGCGCATGTCCGCATTCCAGTATGCATTCGATACGCCGGTCGACGAGTACGAGACGCGGTCTTTCCTGGTCAGCGCGCGCAATTTCTTCAGGAGCCCGATGCTTGACGGGATGGCCGACAGGCGCAACAAGCTCATCATCGAGGAAGATCGTGCGGTCATCGAGAAGATCGAGCCGGTGGCGCCGCCACGCGGTACGACCTCCGACCTGTCCATCAAGGCGGATGCCATCCAGTTGATCTATCGCCGCTACCTGCGTGACTGGGAACAGCGCGGCTGGCGCATCGACAGTGAAGCGATCCACCGGCAGCACCCTGCTGCACGCCTGCACATGATTCCCAGCCCGGGCCGGCGTGAGTCACGCAACTGGGTGTTCGATACGGTTCCGCTGGTTGCGGCTGCCGACGAGTCGGCCTGAATGGCTGCCGGGTGGGCCCGGCAGCGCCGGATTCAGATGCCCAGCTTGCCGAGTGCGTCGGCGACCTGCCCGACTGTCGTGGCCAGGCGCGGATGCTCGCTTTCGAAGCGCAGCACGACTTCCCTGAGGCGGGCCTCGGCACTGGCGGGATGTCCGGACTGGTGTCCGATCCGGTCGACATCCTGCAGCACCTGCTCGACGAGCTTGCGCGAGTGGGGGTCGAGCGTCGTGGTGGCGCCGAGTTCCTGGTGCAGGTCTTTCAGCAATTGCTGCAGTTTTTCACTGGTCATGGCGCCAGTATAGCCTTCTGCTTGCCCAAAAGGGACGCACCGCATACCCTGTGCGCGAGTCCGCGCTGGTCCCCTCGCGGCGGCTAGTCGTGAACCCCGTCAGGTCCGGAAGGAAGCAGCGGTAACGGTGATGCCGGGCGCCGGGGTGTG
>JAHDYM010000126.1 GCA_023383705.1 Gammaproteobacteria bacterium
TGAACTGGCCGGATTTGCACGTGACATCGACACGCCGGATGATGTGTACTGGCTGCTCGATCAGCGCATCGCCTGCGCCACGCTCGCCTGGCTCGATGCCAGCGGCATCCGCGAGCGGCTCAGACAGCAACGGAAGGACCGGGATTCTTGAAAACGCCGGCGGCCACACATCCGCAGCTCGCGGAACTGCTCAGGCTCGGTGAAACACCGCTGCCGGAATTGATGGCGGCCGCCGCCGCGCTGCGCGATGCGGGCCACGGCGACATCGTGACCTACTCGCGCAAGGTCTTCATCCCGCTGACGGAACTCTGCCGCGACGTCTGCCATTACTGCACCTACGCGAAGACACCGCGGCGGCTGCACCAGGCCTACCTGTCGCCGGAACAGGTGCTGGAGATCGCCCGTGCCGGCCAGGCGGCCGGCTGCCACGAGGCGCTGTTCACGCTCGGCGACAAGCCCGAGCTGCGGTACCGGGCCGCGCGCGATGCGCTCGCCACGCTCGGCTTTGCATCGACACTCGATTACCTGCGGGCGATGGCCGAACTGGTGCGCCGCGAGACCGGCCTGCTGCCACACCTCAATGCCGGCGTGATGTCCTGGGAGGAGTTCCGCAGCCTGCGCGAGGTCGCACCGTCGATGGGCATCATGCTGGAGTCCGCGGCACCGCGACTCACGCTGCGCGGTGCCCCGCACTACGGCTCCCCCGACAAGGCACCCGCAGTCCGCCTGCTGTCGATACGCGCTGCCGGCCAGGCGCGCGTGCCGCTCACCACCGGTCTGCTGATCGGCATCGGCGAGACGCGCGAGGAACGGCTGCTGAGCCTGCTCGCCCTGCGCGACCTGCATGCCGAGCACGGTCACCTGCAGGAACTGATCCTGCAGAACTTCGTGCCGAAGCCCGGCACCAAGATGGCAAAGGCGCCCGCACCGGATTTCGAGGAACTGCTGTGGACCATCGCCATGGCCCGGCATGTCTTTGGTGCGGCGATGAGCCTGCAGGCGCCGCCCAACCTGAACACCGGCCGGCTTGCAGCGATCCTCGCCGCCGGCTGCAACGACTGGGGCGGGGTTTCACCGGTCACCGTCGATCACGTCAATCCCGAATCGCCCTGGCCGGAACTCGACAGCCTTGCGGAACAGACCCGTAGCGCCGGCAAGACCCTGGCGGCACGCCTGACCGTCTATCCGCAGTACATCGAAAAGCGCCAGGAGTGGCTGCACCCGGGGCTCGTCGCCAGCGTGCTCAGGCATGCCGATGCGAGCGGGCTTGCGCGTACCGACAACTGGTCGCCGGGCGCGGGCCTGGCGCCACCCCCGCCGGAAAATGCGCCTGCCACATTGTCGCGGCGGCCGGCTACGCCGATGCAAGTGCTGATGGCGCGCGTGCGGGCCGGCGAGCGCCCGAATGAAGACGAGCTGACGCAGCTGTTTTCGGTACGCGGTGACGATTACCTGCATCTGCTGCAGCTCGCGGACGAAGCGCGCGCCGCGAGCTGTGGCGACACGGTCACCTATGTCGTCAACCGCAACATCAACTACACCAACCTCTGCAGCTACAAGTGCAGCTTCTGCGCCTTCTCCAAGGGCAAGACGCATGAAGACCTGCGCGGTGCGCCCTATGTGCTCGACATGAGCGAGGTAGCGCGGCGCACCGAGGAAGCCTGGCGGCGCGGCGCAACCGAAGTCTGCCTGCAGGGCGGCATCCATCCGGCCTTTACCGGCCAGACCTACCTCGATGTGCTGCACGCCGTGAAGGAAGCGGCACCCGACATCCATGTGCACGCATTCTCGCCGCTGGAGGTCACGCAGGGCGCCAAAACCCTGGGCATTCCGCTCGAGGCATTCCTGCGGCAGCTCAAGGCCGCCGGTCTCGGCACCCTGCCCGGCACGGCGGCGGAGATCCTCGACGACGAAGTGCGGCGGCAGATCTGCCCGGACAAGGTGAACACGGCGGCCTGGTTGGGCGTGATGCGCACCGCGCACGGGCTCGGGCTGCGCACGACCTCGACCATCATGTTCGGCCACCTGGAAACCACGCGGCACTGGGCACGCCACCTGCTCGGCCTGCGCGACCTGCAGCTGGAAACCGGCGGCTTCACCGAATTCGTGCCGCTGCCCTTCGTGCACATGGAAGCCCCGGTTTACCGGCGCGGCATGGCGCGGCCGGGCCCGACCTGGCGCGAGACCATGCTCATGCACGCGGTTGCCCGGCTGGTGCTCGGCCCGGTACTGCACAACATCCAGGTCAGCTGGACCAAGCTCGGCACCGAAGGTGCGGCGCGCGTGCTCAATGCCGGCGCCAACGACCTGGGCGGCACGCTGATGAACGAAAGCATCTCGCGCGCGGCCGGCTCCTCGTTCGGACAGGAACTGCCACCGGAGGGCATGGATGCGCTGATCGAGGGCATCGGCCGGCGCCCGCAGCAGCGCACCACGGTCTATGGCACGCCGCCTGCAGAGCGCATCGCGCAGTCCTACGCCGCCACGCCGCTCGAAGCGCTGCAGTTTCGCAGCGCCCGCGAATACCGCGCCGGCCACTGAGGCCGGCCACCAAAGCCGCTCAGGCCGCCTGGCGTACCGGCGCGCGCTCCTCGCCGCCGAGTGCGGTCAGAACTTCTTCCAGCAGTTGCGACAACTCGCCGGTCATCAGCGCGAAGTCGATATCGAACTGCTCCTGCGGATTCTCGCCCTGCGCGTTGTCGTCCTTGTAGACATCGAGGAAGCGGACGCGCTTGAAATACAGGTTCTGCTGCAGCATGAAGGCGATGCGTTCGTTCCAGACCAGGCCGAGCCGGGTCGGTGTCTTGCCGGTGCCGAGATGGCTGCGGATCTCGGCACTGTCGAGCGGATGATTGACGTAGCGGATGGTAGCGCCGCCGCCATCGACGGCCTGCAGTTCCAGGTCCTGGTCGATGCTGAAGCGTCCCGGCACCCGACCCTGCGTCAGCCAGGTCGCCATCGCAGCGGCTGGCGAGTCGAGGCTGGCCACCGGCTGCACCGCGAAGCTGCCGAGCGTCTCGCGCAGGGTCTCCACGACTTCCTCGGCGCGCGCCGCGCTCGTGGTGTTCACCGCCAGCCAGCGCTGCTCGAGGTTCAGCCAGGCATGTGTCGTGCGGCGGCTGGTCAGTGCCCGCGCGCGCAGTTCGTCGGTGACCCGGGCCTTGAGTTCGCGCATCTGCCGGCGGCCGACCGGATAACCCTGCTGGGCGGCGAGCTCTGCCGCCCGCGCCTTTGCCTGCTGGTTGATCACCGAAGCCGGCAGCAGCTTGCGATCAACGCCGAGCGCGAGCAGATGATGCCGGCCCTGCGTGTACAGCAGGCGCTCTTCGTGGCCACAGGCGACGAAGCCGCGGGTCTGCATGTCGAAACCGCTGCAAGGCTGCAATGGCCGGCGATTGAGCGCTTCTTCGAGTTCTGCAGCGGGGACCGACCAGTTTTCAGGCAGGCGATAGAGAATCAGGTTCTTGAACAACACCGGTCAGGGATCCGCGAAAGGGGGCGCCGGAGTATAGCGCTGTGGGAGCGCCTTCAGGCGCGAATCAGCCAGCCGGATATCGCGGCTGAAGCCGCTCCCACCGGCGAGCGCGTTTCAAGATGTCCTGCCCCAGAGCCGCTCGGCGACCTGTACCGGGCCATCCGGTACGCCTTCAGCACCGGCCAGCGGTATCTGTTCACCGGCATCCGCGGGCGGCACGAAATGCGCGACTTCATCGCTGCGGAATTCCCACTGCCAGTCGGCCAGTGCACCGCTGTATGGCCGGCCCCAGGCGGTGCAAAGCCTGTTGGTCTCGTTGTCGACCACGAACAGCCGCACCTCGCGCCGGCGGATGTTCCAGTCCGCGCGCAGCGCATCCGCCAGCGAGGCGGGGCCAAACACCAGCAACCAGCACTGCGGCAGGGCCTGGGACGGCGAAGCGCCCTTCACCAGCTGACAGAGGATCCAGCACTCGGTGATCTCCGGCTGCCGGGCATGCAGTTGCCGAAGGTAGCGCTGCATGTCCGGCTCGAGGCGGAAACGCGGTGCCCTGCCGGTCCACGAATCGCCGGCACTGCGCATAAGGTGCACGGGCGCCAGGCCGGTCACCGCCACATAGGCAAACAGCCCGCCCATGCAGACGTCGAGGATGACCTGCGTGCCGGTGACCAGCAGGGCGCTCAGGTCGGGGCTGCCGCGCGTGCCGGTGCCGACCAGGGAGACCGCGGCAAGCAGGGCGGCGAGGCCCAGCACGCCGGCCAGCAGCCGCAGCCAGGCTGGCACGAGGTACAGGCGGGTCGTGGCCCGCTCTTCCGGCGGCATGGGGGTGGGGCTAGTAATGGGGCGGAATCTCCACGCCGGGGGCGGTATCCCCCACCCGGTTTTCAAGCAATTCAAGCTGCTGCCGGAGCTGCTGGTTGCGCAACAGGGCCTCGTCCAGGCGCTGCGACTGCCGGTAAAGCACATCGCTCAGTTCCTGTACCGCCCGCTCCAGGTGCGCACATTTGAACTCGAGCGCCTCAAGGCGCACTGCATCATCCACGGCCCTCTCCCCGGCCCGGCAAGGCCGGACCCCGGTCTGATTGTCACACAGCAGATTCCCGCCGGTGTATTGACCCGCCCAGCCAGATGACATACCGTGGCTCACGCTAATGGCGTTTTTGGCTGGCCTTCGACTAAATATCCCGTCCGGGATTTCAAGACGAGTGCTTCCTCAAACTCCATGATTGTCAAAGGTCACGGGGGGTCGGCGTTATTCCCAGTGCCCTGTTTTTATAACGCCATAAGGAATACCTACGTCAATGCCTACCGGAACTGTCAAGTGGTTTAACGCCCAGAAGGGCTTCGGGTTCATCCAGCCGTCCGACGGCTCGAAGGACGTGTTCGTTCATGTGACTGCAGTGCAGGCCGCCGGCATGGCGACCCTGAACGAAGGTCAGAGCATCTCTTTCGACATCACCAACGAGCGCGGCAAGCCAGCAGCCTCCAATCTGCGGGCGTCCTGATAACACCGGTTCGGCACCCTGCCCGGCTACGGCCGGGCGGGAGGGCCAGAACAGGCATCATCGGATGCGACAATGCCCCGGCCAGTCCGGGGCATTTTTTTGTCCGCAGCCAGGGGTGCCGTCACCCTGGCGATGATTTCCTCAGCCACTGTGGCGGCGATCCCGTCGGCATCCGGACTCCCGTACCTGGCCTGCATGGCGCGCGCAGCCTGCGTGTAGCGCGGCTCGTTGAGCAGGTGGCCGATGGTTTGCAGGATGTCGTTCGAACCGAACTGGCCACTCATGCCCAGCCCGGCACCAGCGCGGCCGATGGCACGCGCCTGCATCAGCTGTTCGATATGGCCGGGCAACATCAGCAGCGGGATGCCGGCACACAGCGCCGTGTTCGAAATGCCGCTGCTGGCGTGATTGACCAGCAGGTTGCAGTCGGGCAGCAGCGGGTCGAGGCGCACGGGACTGTCGAACAGGCGGAAGCCGGGTCGCCGGAACTGCTGGCCAAGCTCGCGGGGCACCTTCGGTGCCGCAACGATCACATCGAAATTTGCCGGCAGGCGGAACAGCGCCTGCATCGCCGGCACGAATACCTTCTTGTCCGGCTGGATGTAGGCGAACACGCGACGCACGGCGCCGGGCCGCCATTCCACCTCGATGCCGCCATCGGTCTTGCCCAGGCTGCCGTAGTAAGTGGGCTGGTCGCGGTCGCGGTAGTGATCCGTCTCCCGGTAGGCACACAGGAAATCACCATCGGTGCGCAGGAAGTCGGCGAAATTTTCCAGGGCACCCCGGCCGCAGGCCTGCAGGGCGGCATTGACCGTGGCCAGCACGGCGGCTTCGCGCCGGCCGGTTTCCTGCAGGTCGTTTTCCATCCAGTGGCGCATGGGCGTCTGCGGGACAGTGGCGGGCGGCAGGTCGTAGCCACGGCCGAGCCGGAAGCGCCGCAGCGGCATGCCATGCGTCGCCAGC
>JAHDYM010000010.1 GCA_023383705.1 Gammaproteobacteria bacterium
CGCCGACTACGCGGTGATCGCGGAACCGGACGCCCTTGACGACCTGTCCGTCGCGGACATCGAGGCAGGGGATTATGCGTCGCGCGAGAATTGCCGGATCTCCTCAAGTGTCAGGCGCCCGTCGAGCAGTGCCTTGCCGGTGACCACGGCGGCCACGCCGGTCTGTTTCAGTGCCTGCAGGTCGGCCAGCGAACTCACGCCACCCGAGGCGATCAGCTGTGCGTCCGGAAAACGCCGCGTGCATTCGGCATACAGTTCGAGATTCGGCCCGCCCAGCGTGCCGTCACGGGCGATGTCGGTACACAGGAAATGGATGCCGCCGTGCGCGCTGAACCGGGCGAGCAGCGTCCACAGGCTGAGGCCGCTGTCCTGTATCCAGCCACGCGTCAGCATCTGCGGGTCACCCCGTTCCGGCACGCGCACATCAAAGGCGAAGACCACGTGCTCGGCGCCCAGCTCGGCGAGCCAGGCCAGCGCGGTTTCCGGTTTCTCGGCGGCGATGGAGCCGAGCACCACGCGCGTGGCACCGGCCTCGCGCAATTGCCGGGCGCGCTGCAGGTCGCGGATGCCGCCGCCAGCCTGCACGGCAAGGCCACCACCGGCTGCCATGGCCTTGATCAGCTCCATGTTGGCAGGGCTGCCGGTGCGCGCGCCATCCAGGTCGACGACGTGCAGGCGCTGCATGCCTGCGTCACGATAGGCGCCAGCCAGCGCAACCGGATCCTGGCTGTAACCGGAGACCTTGCTGAAATCGCCCTGGTAGAGGCGGACGCACTGGCCATCCAGCAGGTCGATTGCGGGTATCACTTCCATGTACGGGTCTCAGCAGCGTTCGAGAAAATTCTGCAGCAGGCGCGCACCGAGCGGTCCGGAGCGCTCGGGATGAAACTGGGCAGCGTAGAAGTTGTCCCGAGCCGCGACTGCCGTGAAGGGCCAGCCATAGTCCGTGGTGGCCAGCGTGTGCCCGGACACCTCGGCCGCATAGCTGTGCACGAAGTAGAAATAGCTCCCGTCGGGGATGCCATCGAGCAGCGGCGACTCCCGTTGGCGGGTGATCTGGTTCCAGCCCATGTGCGGGATCGGCCGGTCCGGCGCCGGCGTGAAGTGCCGGACCCGGCCCGGCAGGATGCCGAGGCACTCGACATCGTCCTCCTCGGAGGATTCAAACATCAGTTGCAGGCCGAGGCAGATGCCAAGCACCGGTTGCCGGAGTTCCGGTATCACCGTGTCCAGCCCCGCGTTCTTCAACCGTTCCATCGCAGCCCGCGCGGCGCCGACACCGGGCAGGATCACGCGCGCGGCGGCACGAATGCTGGCTGCGTCGCTGCTCAGGCGGCCCGCATAACCCAGCCGCTGCAGGGCCAGCTTGAGCGAGGCGATGTTCGCACCGCCGCCATCGACGATGACGACCTCTGGCAGCGTGGCGCTCACAGCGTGCCCTTGGTGCTGGGCAGTGACTGGCCGCTGCGCGCGATGGCCTGGCGCAGCGTGCGGCCCAGACCCTTGAAGCAGGCTTCGATCATGTGGTGCGTGTTGTCGCCGCGCACCGTGATGTGCAGGTTGGCGCCCAGGCTGTCGGCCAGCGAGCGGAAAAAGTGCGGCACCATCTCGGTGGGCAGCTGGCCGACCTCGGGACGCGGGAACTTGCCTTTGAATACCAGGCAGGCGCGGCCGGAGAGGTCGAGTGCCACCTGCACCCGGGCCTCGTCCATCGGCAACACGAAGCCATAGCGCGCGATTCCGCGCTTCTCGCCCAGCGCCTGGCGCAGCGCCGAGCCAAGCGCCAGCGCCACATCCTCGACGGTGTGGTGCTCGTCGACCTGCAGGTCGCCCTTGCAGCGGAGTTGCAGTGCGAAGCCGCCATGCTTGGCGACCTGTTCCAGCATGTGGTCGAAGAAGCCGATGCCGGTGTCCACGGCAACCGGCTGCTCGGTATCCAGATCGACGCTGACCTCTATGCAGGTCTCGCGGGTTTCACGCCGCACGCGGGCGGTCCGCGGCTGGTCCAGCAGTTCGTGCACGATGCGTGCCCAGCAGTCGGGGTCGGCCGGATCGAGGCGGTAGCCTGGCACGCCGATGTTGCGGGCGAATTCGAGGTCGGTATCGCGGTCGCCGGCTACGAAGCTTCGTTCGCGGTCGAAGTTCAGGCTGCGGGCCGCTTCGCCGAGGATGCCGGGATTCGGCTTGCGGCAACTGCAGTCGTCGGCAGGCTTGTGCGGGCAGATGAAGACATGGGCGAACTCGATGCCCTGCGAGCGGAACAGTGCCAGCACGAAGTCCTGCACGCCGCGGAAGTCGGCCTCGGGAAAACTGGCGGTGCCGAGCCCGTCCTGGTTGGTCACCATCGCGAATTCGTAACCGGCATCGCGCAGGCGCAGCAGCGCCGGTATCACGCCGGGGACGAGGGCGACCTTGTCGAGGCGGTCGACCTGCTCGTCGGCCGGTTCGATGATCAGCGTGCCGTCGCGGTCCAGAAAAGCGATTTTCGCTGCAGCTGCCATCATGACCTCAGGGCGTTCAGGAGTTGCTGGTTGTCGGCCGGTGAGCCGACCGTGATACGCACGCAGTTCGGCAGCATCGGATCCCAGCCGAAATCGCGCAGCAGGATGTTGCCTGCCCGTGCACGGGCCGTGAGCGTCGATCCGGCCGTGGTTTCGACCAGCAGGAAATTCGCATCGCTGGGCCATACGCGCAGCACGTCCGGCAGCCCGGCGAGCGCTTCGGCGAGGCGCTTGCGCTCCGTGATGATGATCTGGCGCCGGGCGGCGAGTTCAGCCTGTGCTTCGGCGCCAAGGCAGCGCAGCACGGCGTCCTGGCTGGCGGTCGGAAAGCAGTAGGGTGGCAGGGCACGGCCGATCAGTTCGATGAGCGGCGCCCGGCCGATCATCGAGCCGCAGCGGATGCCGGCGAGGCTGAGTGACTTGGAGAGCGTGCGCAGCACCACGATGTTGTCGTGGCGGGCGAGCATCCCGTGCAGCGGGTCGCTGGCAGCGAACTCGATATAGGCGCTGTCCAGGACCACGACGCCGCGGCCGGCCAGACCCGTGGCCAGCCGCTCGACCTCGCTGTCCGGAAAGCAGTTGCCGGTCGGATTGTTGGGCGAACAGACGAAGACGAGTTTGCCGTGGTCGGTCCACTGCGCGAGGATTTCGTCGACCGGCAGCGCATAGCCCTGGTCACGATCGAGCGGAATGCGGCGGATACCGGCGCCCTGCACCTGCGCATAGAACTCGTACATGCCGAAAGTCGGCGGGCAGATGATGATTTCATCCTGGCCGGCACGGCAGAAACTGCGGATCAGCAGATCGATGGCTTCGCTGGAGCCACGCGTCACCAGCAGCGCGTCCGGCTGCACGCCGTAGTGTGCGGCCAGCCTGGCGATCAGTTCCGCCGGCCGCGGATCCGGATAGCGATTCAGCCCGTCGCGGCTGTCATCGCCGGGCGGACGCCACGGCGTCTCGTTGGCATTCAGGCGCACGAAGCCACCGACATAGTCGGCCGGCCGGTAGGGTGTGAGCCGGGAAAGCTCCGGGCGCAGCAGCTCCAGCGTGCGGCTCATGCGCCACTCCCGCGCCCGGCCTGTTCCAGGCGTGTCACCACCGCCTGCGCGTGCGCATCGAGCCCTTCGAGGCGGGCGAGCGTGAGTACCGTCGGCGCCAGCGTGCGCAGGCCGGGCAGGGTGGCTTCCTGCAGGGTGATGCGGCGCTGGAAGTCGGCAACCGACAGGCCGCTGTAGGCCCGCGCATAACCGTAGGTCGGCAGCACATGGTTGGTACCGCTGCAGTAGTCGCCAAGCGACTCTGGCGTCCACGTGCCGATGAAAACCGAGCCGGCCGTCTCCACGCCGGCCGCCAGCGCGCGCGGTTCCTGCGTTTGCAGGATCAGGTGTTCGGGCGCGTAGTCGTTGGCCAGGTCCAGCGCGACGCCGGTATCCGGCACGAGCACAGCCACCGCGTGGCCGAGTGCCTTGCGGATGATGTCCCGGCGCGGCAGGCCGGGCAGAGCCCGCTCGATCTCGGCCTGTACCGCGCCGACCAGAGCCCGGTCCATGCAGACCAGCACCACGTGCGAGTCGGGCCCATGTTCCGCCTGCGAGAGCAGATCGAGCGCGACGTAGCGCGGATTGGCCGTCTGGTCGGCGATCACCATCACCTCGGAGGGGCCGGCCGGCATGTCGAGTGCGGCACCGGCCGGATCCGCGGCGACCAGCGTCTTGGCTGCGGTCACCCAGGCGTTGCCCGGGCCGAAGATCTTTGCCACCTTGGGAATCGTCGCCGTGCCATAGGCCATGGCGGCGATGGCCTGTGCGCCGCCGACCTTGTAGATCTCGCTGATACCACAGGCCCGGGCGGCCGTGACCACGGCCGGATCGGCGCGCCCGTCCGGACGGGGCGGTGTACACATGATGCGCACCGGGCAGCCGGCAATGCCGGCTGGCACGGCGAGCATGATGGCCGTGGAGGGCAGGGGTGCTGTGCCGGCCGGCACATACAGGCCCACCGCGCGCAATGGCTTGCTGACGCGCTCGCAGACCACGCCGGGTACGGTTTCGACGCGGACTGGTGCGGCTGACTGTGCGGCATGAAAGCGCGTGACATTGTCGATCGCCGCGGCGATGGCCTCATGCGCTTCCGCGGACAGTTCAGCCGCCGCCGCCTCGACCTCCGCTGCCTCGACCCGCAGCGACTCGAGCTTCGCACCATCGAGCTCGGCAGCGAGACTGATCAGCGCCGCATCGCCTTCGGCACGCACCCGGCCGACGATCTCGCGCACCCGGCTGCCGATGCTGTCGCCGACCTGCACGGCCGGACGCGCCAGCACCTGGCTGCGGGCCACAGCATCCAGCATTGTCCACTCGACGATACGCATGGGTTTCAGGCCAGCATCTTTTCCACGGGCACGACGAGGATCGAGGTTGCGCCTGCACCCTTGAGTGCCTCCAGCGTTTCCCAGAACACATTTTCGCGGCAGACCACGTGCACGGCGACACGATCGTCGCGGCTGTCCAGCGGCAGCACGGTGGGGGCTTCGGAGCCGGGCAGCAAGGCCGAGATCGTCGCGAGCGCCGACTTCGGCGCATGCATCATGATGTACTTGCTCTCGCGCACCTGCATCACGCCTTCCACCCGCTGAAGCAGGCGGTTGATCCACTCGGTCTTGTCGGCCGGTACGGCCACGGGGGTCTGCAAAATGACCGCGTGGCTTTCCAGGATGGTTTCGCCCTCGCGGAGCTTGTTGGCCAGCAGCGTCGAGCCGGTCGATACCAGGTCGCAGATGGCCTCGGCGCGACCGAGGCTCGGTGCAATCTCCACCGCGCCGGAAAACTCCACGACGCCCGCAGAAACATTGTGGCGCCGCAGGTAGTCGCGCACGATCGACGGGTAACTCGTCGCGATCTTCTTGCCGGCCAGGTCACGGACGGTGCGCAGCGGGCTGCCGTCCGGATAGGCGAAGGCCAGCCGGCAATGGCCGTAGTCCAGCGAGCGGATGATCTGGAAGGGCGGGGTCGGATCCTGCTCCAGGAAGTGGAGGCGCTTCTCCTCGACGATATTGAGGCCGGCGATGCCGAGGTCGCAGACGTCGTCGCGGACCAGGCCGGGGATGTCGTCATCGCGCACCAGCAAAACGTCGACCGGCATGTTCTCGCCGAAGGCGATCAGCTGGTCGGGGCCCCGCGTGTACTTGAGGCCACAGCGTTGCAACAGCTCCAGCGACTGCTCCGTCAGTCGGCCGGATTTCTGGATGGCGATCTTGATGCGTGCTGGCTTGTCGGTCATATAACCTGCTATTTGCGACGTTGCAGGGCTTTCTTGTAGCCACCTGCACCGATATTCAGGGAACGGGCCACGCGACCGATCGTCGTTACGCTGACGCCGGTCTGGTCGTGGATCTGGCGATAGGGAAGGCCGCGGTCCAGAAGTTCTGCGACATGCCACCGGTCGACGAGCGCCTGCAGTTCGGCAGGCGTGCACAGGTCGGTGAAGAATGCGCGCAGTTCGCTGGCATCGCGCAGGCGAAGGATCGCGCGAAACAGCGCCTGTTCCGCGGCGGCCTCATCCTGCTCATCGAGTATGCGATGTTCTTTCATGTGCTGATGTAATAGTACGCTATTACATTAATACATCAGCACCGCCGCTGGCAAGCCGTATTTTCCGCGCGTGGCTATCGGGCCCCGATTCCGCGCAGGACCGCCTCACCCACGTCGCGGGTACTCACCGGAGCCTTGCCGGGCAACGCGATATCTGCGGTGCGGCATCCGGCTTCGATGGCGCCGATGACGGCCTTCTCGATGTCCCGGGCCTCGGCTTCGAGGCCCAGCGAGTGCCGGAGCAGCATGGCCGCGCTGAGGATGGTGCCACAGGGGTTGGCGATGCCCCGGCCGGCGATGTCGGGCGCCGACCCATGGATCGGCTCGTAAAGCCCGCGCTTGTTCGCATCGAGCGAGGCCGAGGGCAGCATGCCGAGCGAACCGGTCAGCATCGAGGCCTCGTCCGTCAGGATGTCGCCGAACAGGTTCTCGGTCACGAGCACATCGAAATCGGCAGCGCGTGACAAGAGGTGCATGGCCGCCGCATCGACGTAGAGGTGGTCGAGCTGGACATCGGGAAACTCGCGCGCATAGAGATCGGTAGCGATCGAGCGCCACAGCCTGGAAGTCTCCAGCACGTTGGCCTTGTCGACGGACGTGATCTTGCGCCGGCGCGTGCGGGCGAGTTCGCCGGCCATGCGCAGCACGCGCTCGATTTCCATGCGGGTATAGGTGCAGATATCGGTAGCCGAGTCGGCCGTGCGTTCCTTCTTGCCGAAGTAGGCACCGCCGGTAAGTTCGCGCACGACGAGGATGTCCACGCCCTGGAGCTTTTCGCTGCGCAGGGGCGATGAGGCGTGCAGGGCCGGATGTGTCTGTACCGGACGCAGGTTGGCGAATACGCCCATCGCCGAGCGCATGCCGAGCAGGCCCTGCTCGGGACGGATCTTCGAGTCAGGGTCGCTCCACTTCGGGCCGCCAACGGCGCCCAGCAGTACCGCATCGGCTTCGGCACACAGCTTGCGCGTGGCAGCGGGGAAGGGGTCGCCATGCGTGTCGATGGCAATGCCGCCGATCAGCGCTTCCTGGTAGACGAAGCGGTGCTGGTACTTCTTCTCGACGGCCTTGAGTACCCGCAGCGCCTCGGCCATCACCTCGGGGCCGATGCCATCGCCAGCCAGTACGCCGATCAGGGCTTCCATGCGCGTTCACTTTCGAAGCGTGCGATGGCATCGGACTGGTGCAGCAGGTAGCCCAGCTGGTCCACACCGTTCAGCAGGCAGTATTTCGAGAAGCCGTCCAGCGGAAAGCCGACTGCCCGGCCGTCCGGCAGGCGCAATTCGCAGCTGGCCACGTCGATGGTCACCTCGACGCCGGGATTGGCAAGCAGCCAGCCGTGCGTGGCCTGGTCGACGATCACCGGCACCAGGCCGTTCTTCAGCGAGTTGCTGCGGAAGATGTCGGCGATGCCGGTGCTGATCACGGCCTGGATGCCGAAATCGATCAGCGCCCAGGGTGCGTGCTCGCGCGAGGAACCGCAGCCGAAATTGTTGCCGGCAACCAGTATCCGGCAGCCTGCCGCAGCCGGCGTGTTGAGGATGAAGTCCGCCTTCGGCTTGCCATCCTTGTCGTAGCGCCAGTCGGCAAACAATGCCTTGCCAAGTCCCTTGCGGGTAGTGGTGGTCAGGAAACGGGCCGGCACGATCTGGTCCGTATCGATGTCGGTACCGGGCATCACCACGGTCCGCGAACGCACGATGTCTGTTTTTTCCATGGATATGTCTCGACTGGAAGTGGGGCTCAGTTCGGCAGCAACGGACGCGGATCGGCGATGACGCCGGCGACTGCCGAGGCGGCTGCCGTGAGCGGGCTGGCGAGTACCGAGCGGGCACCGATGCCCTGGCGGCCTTCGAAATTGCGGTTGCTGGTGCTGACGCAAAGCTGTCCGGGCAGCGCGATGTCGCCATTCATGCCGAGGCACATCGAACAACCGGCTTCGCGCCACTCGGCACCGGCTTCCCGGAACACCTTGTCCAGGCCTTCCGCTTCGGCCTGCCGCTGTACCTGCACGGAGCCGGGGACCACCAGCATGCGCACCGACTTGGCAACCTTCCGGCCGCGCAGTATCGAGGCTGCATCGTGGAGGTCCGACATGCGCGAGTTCGTGCAACTGCCGACGAAGACCACATCGACGGGCATGCCGAGCATGGGCTTGCCTGCGGCGACTTTCATGTAGGCCAGGGCCTTGCTGAAGCTCGCATCGTCGGAAACCGGTACCGCATCGGTGACCGGCACCACCATGCCGGGGTTGGTGCCGAAGGTCACCATCGGTGCCAGCTGGCTGACGTCGATGGACACTTCCTTGTCAAACTGCGCGTCGGCGTCGGAGGGCAGGGCGCGCCAGCGGGCCACGGCAGCCTCCCACGCAGCACCCCTGGGTGCCAGCGGCCGGCCGTTCAGATACTGGATGGTGGTGTCGTCCGGCGCGATCATGCCGGCACGCGCGCCGGCCTCGATCGACATGTTGCAGATGGTCATGCGCTGTTCCATGTCGAGGCTGCGGATCGTGCTGCCGCGATACTCGATGACGCTCCCGGTACCGCCACCGACGCCGATCTTGCCGATGATCGCGAGGATCACGTCCTTCGCCGTCACACCGCGCGGCAGCTTGCCCTCGACGTTGATGGCGAGCGTTTTGGGACGGCGCTGCAGCAGGCACTGGGTGGCCAGCACGTGGCCCACCTCGGTGGTACCGATGCCGAAGCCAAGCGCGCCGAAGGCACCGTGCGTGCTGGTGTGGCTGTCGCCGCAGACGATGGTCTTGCCGGGCTGTGTTGCGCCAAGTTCCGGGCCGATCACGTGGACGATGCCGCGCGAATCGCTGCCATAGCCGTACATGCGGATGCCGTTCTTCGCACAGTTATCGATCATCGTGCGGATCTGGGCAGCAGCGGCCGGCTCCGAGACCACGTCGAGATCCTTCAGCGAGGCGATCCGCACGGTGGGCGTGGAATGATCGAGGGTGGCAACGGTCAGGTCCGGCCGCCGGATCGACAGGCCGCGCGAGCGCAGCACGTTGAAGGCCTCGGGTGTGGTGACCTCATGCGTCAGGTGCAGGTCGATATAGAGGACTGCAGGTGTATCGGCTGTTTCCGGCACGACAACGTGGTCGTCCCAGACTTTCTGAAAGAGTGATCTACCGCTCATATGATGATTCCCGACTTAAGCAAGCGACTCGAGCCAGCCCCACTTGTCGGTGGTGCGGCCGTTGAAGAGTCCGAAGAAGGCGTTCTGGAGTGCAGTCGTGACCGGTCCGCGCGTGCCCGAACCGACGGTGATCCGGTCCACCGACCGGACCGGGGTGATTTCCGCAGCCGTGCCGGTGAGGAAGATCTCGTCGGCCACATAGAGCATCTCGCGCGGAATGCCCTGTTCACGGATGGGTATGCCGAGTTCGCGCGCCAGCGTCATCACCGCATCGCGGGTGATGCCCTGCAGGACCGAATCGGTGGTGGCAGGCGTGACGATCGCGCCATCGCGCACCAGGAACAGGTTTTCACCGGCCCCCTCGCTGACGGTACCGTTGGTGGACAGCGCGATGCCTTCGGCGAAGCCGCGCTCGCGTGCCTCCAGGCTGATCAGGGTACTGGACAGGTAGTTGCCGCCGGCTTTGGCCAGCGTCGGAATCGTGTTGGGGGCCGCGCGCTGCCAGGAGGAAATGCAGACATCGACGCCCTGCTCGAGCGCGCCCGCGCCGAGGTAGGCGCCCCATTCCCAGGCGGCAACGGCGACATCGACCGGGTGGCCGGGCGGCGGGGCGAGGCCCACTTCGCCGTAGCCGCGAAAGGCGATCGGCCGGATATAGGCGCTGCCCAGCTTGTTGCGGGTCACGACATCACGGCAGGCTGCGTTGATCACATCGGGCGTCCACGGGATGTCGATGCGGTGTATGCGTGCCGAGTCGAACATGCGTCGCGTGTGTGCAGCGAGCCGGAAGACGCGCGGACCATCCGGGGTCTGGTAGACGCGGATGCCCTCGAATACGGACGAACCGTAATGCAGGGCATGCGTCATCACGTGGACTCGCGCATCGTTCCACGGAATCAGCTTGCCGTTGAACCAGATCCATTCTGTCGTCCTGATTGCCATGCTCTTTCCTCGGCTATTGGTCTTCGCAAACTCTCAAAGGTGTACCGTCTGGTCTTCCGCCGGTGATTCCGGGGGCTTGCCCCCTGCCTGCTGCCGGCAGATCCGGTTGAGCACGTCGAGGTAGGCAAGCGCACCGGCCTCGACGATATCGGTGCTGACACCGCGACCGCGGTGGGATTGTCCGTTTTCGCTGACGGTTACCGTGACCTCGCCCTGGGCGTCCTCTCCGGTCGTGGCGCTGTGCACCTCGAAGTTCTTCAGCTCGAGGCTGATGCCCGTGGCCCGCTCCATCGCCTTGAAGGAGGCTTCCACCGGGCCATCGCCGACCGCTGCCTCGTCGACGATCCGGCCGTCGGCGTGGCGCATGCGCAGCGCGGCCGCGGCGATCGCGCCGGTGCCGGCGGAGATGTGCAGCTCGACCATTTCCCAGGGCCCGGTGCCGCCGGTGTCGGCCGACAGCAGGCCGGTATTCATGATGATGGCCTCGATGTCGCCGTCGAACATGTCTTTCTTGCGGTCGGCGAGCTTCTTGAACTCGGCGAACGCCACATTGAGCTGTTCGTCGTCGAGGTTGAAGCCGAGCTGCTGCACCCGTTCCCGGAAAGCATGGCGGCCGCTGTGCTTGCCAAGCACGAGATTGGACTTGCTGATGCCGATGTCCTCGGGATTCATGATCTCGTAGGTGGATGCGTGCTTCAGCATGCCGTCCTGGTGAATCCCCGACTCATGGGCGAAGGCGTTCTCGCCGACCACGGCCTTGTTGCGTGGTATGTGCATGCCGGTGATGCTGGAGACCAGCCGGCTGGTCGGGTACAGGCGCCGCGTCTCGATGCCGACCTCGAGGCCATAGTGATTGGCCCGCGTGCGCAGCGCCATCACCACTTCCTCGAGCGAACAGTTGCCGGCCCGCTCACCGATGCCGTTGATCGTGCACTCGATCTGGCGAGCGCCGGCCGATACCGCAGCCAGGCTGTTGGCAACCGCCATGCCGAGGTCGTCGTGGCAGTGCACGCTGAGCATGACCTGGTCGATGTTCCGCACGTGCGTGCGCAGGTAGTTGAACAGGGAGGCGAATTCCTCGGGCACCGTGTAGCCGAGCGTATCCGGGATGTTGACCGTGCGAGCGCCGGCGGCGATCACTGCGCTGACCACATCGGCCAGGTAAGCCGGTTCGGTGCGTGAGGCGTCTTCGGCCGAGAACTCGACGTCTGCACAGTGCTGTCTCGCGAGTTGCACGCCCTCGACAGCGCGGCGAATGATTTCCTCCTTCGCCATGTGCAGCTTGTAGGTGCGGTGAATCTCGCTTGTGGCGAGAAACACGTGGATGCGGCTGCGCTGTGCCGGCTTCAATGCGGCTGCCGCGCGCTCGATGTCCTTCGGGTGGCAACGCGCCAGGCTGCAGATTACCGGTCCGCTGATTTCGGTGGCAATCGCCTGCACCGACTCGAAGTCGCCGGGGGAGGCCGCCGCGAAACCGGCTTCGATGACGTCGACGCGCAGGTCGCGCAGCGCCGAGGCAACCCGCAGTTTCTCGCCCAGGGTCATGCTGCAGCCGGGCGCCTGCTCACCATCGCGGAGCGTTGTATCGAAAATGATGACCCGATCCTGGCCCTGCCCGTTCATCGCTGCCCTCCCGACTTCAGGTGAACCGGAACATCCGGGACCTGCCGCTGCCACTGACAATTCATCGCCAATAGAAAAAACCCCGCCACCTTGCGGGTGCGGGGTCTCGTTGACTCATGAGGCAATCAGCCAGTCAGACGCCCGCGCCCAGGCTTCGCAGTACCAGGGGCAGACCGTACGAAGATGCGCTGATCGTTAACAACCGCATGCCGGAATGGTCTTGTAAGCAGGTTGCCTTGTCAACCGCGGCCGGCCGCTGCCGGGCAGTGACCATGAGGCTGCGTGCTATGCTCGAAACCGCCATGCCGGAGGCGGTTTTTTTCCGGGGTTCAGGACATTTGACGGAGCAGGAATGCCCAGGCTGATTTTCAGGCAGGCCGACGGCCGGAAGGTCGAGGTACTGGCCCCCGCAGGCAATACAGCCATGGAGGCGGCAGTCGACAACGGGGTCACCGGAATCCTCGCCGAATGCGGCGGTGCATGCGCCTGTGCGACCTGTCACGGCTATATTGCCGAGGCCTGGCTGCCGCGGCTGAAGCCCATGGAAGAAATGGAAGACGCCATGCTGGATGCGGCAATCGACCGGCGGACCAACAGTCGCCTGCTGTGCCAGATCGAACTCGGGCCGGAACTCGACGGCCTTGAAATCACCGTCGCCGAAAACGGAGCCTGATACCGCTTATGCGTCTCGTCACACTGGACAGCCGGGAAGTTGGTGGTCGACCAGCCGTCAGCCTGCCTTCGGGCGAAATACTTGATCTCACCGTAGCCAGCGCAACGCTCGGTGCTTCCCAATGGCGGCCACAGTCGGTGGTCAGCGTGCTTGCGCAGGGCGAGGAGGGTGCGGCGCATGTGGCCCGCCAGATCGCCGAGATCGATGCGGCCACCGCTCCCGAGCGCCAGGCCTGGCGGGCTACCGGGCGGCTGCTGCCGGCGGCCGGTACGCAGTTGATGGCACCGATCAGGCGACCGGGCCTCTTGCTGATGGTGCAACGTGGTACCGGTCCGGCACCCGATGCCTATATCAAGAATCCGAATGCAGCCGTGGGTCCGGATGCCCGCATCGCCATTCCTGCCAGTCGCGAGGAACCGCTCGCCGGTCTGGCCATGCCGGGTATCGTGCTGGGGCGTGCGCTGTATGCCGCCAGCGTGGAACAGGCAGCAAGGGCCATCGCCGCGGTCACGCTGGTCGCCGACCTCGGTTGCGCCGGTTCCTCGTCTGCCGGTCCGGCCGCCCGGCAGTTTCCGGGCGCCTGCGTGCTCGGACCCTGTATCGTTACCCTCGACGAATGGCCTGACCGGGTCGTGCCCGGTGCGGTGGTGGCGGTCAACTCGCATCCGGTCGGCGGCCGCATGCCGGACCTGCCGCTGCAGGACGCCGCCAGGGTGCTGGCGCAATTGTCGGCGAGCTATGCCTTTCGGCCGGGCGATATCGTGGCCTTGTCATCTGGCGGCGGGCAGTTCCGGATCGGCTGCGGCGATCGCGCCAGCATCGCGATCGACAGCAGTCTCGAACTGCGCTTCACGGTCGCTGACTGAGGGCGGATTGCCCGGCTGCCCAGCTGCTGCTCAGCTGCCTAAGGCCGCCTGGACCGCATCCCACAGCATGCGGCCGGCGGTGATGCCCAGGAAGATTCCGAAGGCCTGGCGCAGGCGATGCTGGCTGAGGGTGTGGGCAAGCCGTGCACCGAGCGGTACCGTCAGCAAGGTGGTCGGCACGATCAGCAGCAGCCCGAGTACGTTCACATATCCCACGCTGAAGTCCGCAAGCCCCGGTGCGTTCCAGCCACCGATGGCAAAGCCGATGGTGGCCGGCACGGAAATGACCAGGCCAAAACCCGAGGAAGTGCCGACAGCGCGGTGAATCGGCGTGCCGAACAGCGTGAGCGCAGGCACGCTGAAGGTGCCGCCACCGATACCCATCATCGCGGACAGGCTGCCGATCATCACCGGGAAACCCAGGCTTGCACGCCCGCGGGGCAGGCGCGCGCCGAGGCGCCAGTCGGGATTGCCAAGTCCCATCTGCAGGGCCATCAGCATTCCGACTACGCCGAATATGGAGGTCAGTACGCTGAAGTCCGCCAGCGTCGCCAGCCAGGTGCCGGCTACCGAACCGCCGAACACGGCCGGTGCCCAGGCCCTGAACAGCTCCGGATCGAAGCCGTCGCGCTGCATGTGCGCGCGTACCGAGCGTATGCTGGTCGGTATGATGGTTGCCAGCGATGTGCCGACCGCCAGGTGCATGCGCACGCCCGGATCGATGCCCAGGTAGCTGAAGAGGTGATAAAGCACCGGCACGACGACGATGCCGCCGCCAACGCCGAGCAGGCCAGCGAGTACGCCAGCGACGAGGCCGGTGGCCGCCAGCAGCGGCACCAGCCAGAGCAGCAGGGCGGTGGTTTCAGCGGTGAACAAGCGCAGTCCTTTGGCCGGCGGGGCGCGCCAGTCTAACGCCTGTATGGAGATCAGTCAGTCATGTCCACTCGTTCCCTGAATCTCGATGACCGGCTTTATGCCTACCTGCAGGATGTGTCGCTGCGCGAACCGCCGCTTCTCGCGAGACTGCGTGCCGAAACTGCAGGGCTGCCCATGGCGGTGATGCAGATCTCGCCGGAACAGGGGCAGTTCATGGCATTCCTGCTGAAGCTGAGTGGCGCGCGTCGCTGCCTCGAGATCGGCACCTTTACCGGCTACAGCGCCCTGGTCTGCGCACTGGCGCTGCCTGCGGACGGGCAGCTGGTGGCACTGGATGTCAGCGAGGAGTGGACGGCGATTGCGCGTCGCTACTGGGCAGAGGCTGGCGTTTCAGGCCGCATCGACTTACGGCTCGGTGCCGCCAGTACGAGCCTGCGCACGCTGCTGGCGGAAGGCCAGCGGGGCAGCTTTGATTTCATCTTCGTCGATGCCGACAAGACCGGCTACGACGATTACCTGGAGCAGGGCCATGAACTGCTACGCACCGGTGGACTGATGATTTTCGACAATGTGCTGTGGAGCGGACTGGTTGCGGACCCCGACGCAATGGATGCCGATACCCGTGCGCTGCGCGCGCTCAACCTGAAACTCAGGGACGATCCGCGCTTCGACCTGTCGATGATCCCGCTGGGCGACGGCCTGACGCTGGTGCGCAAGCGCGGCTGAGCGTTCAGCCCGGGATGATTTCCAGCATTTCGCCGGCGGCACCGCGTATGCAACCGGTCGTAGCCTGCCCGGCAGCCGCAAAGCTCACGATGGCAATTCCGGGCGGCAGTTCGTGCTGTTCGGCCGGGAGCGGCAACGCAGCGGCCGGCATTTCGTCCGCCTCGATGTAGCAGCGGCCGGCCAGCGGCAGTGCCGCGATCCGGAAGCGGTGTTCGCGCGAGAGGCCGAATTCCAGGGCCATGGTCTGCACGCGGGATTCCAGTGCCGGTGCGCGCGGCACCGCGAAGCGTGTCGCGTAGAAATCCTGCATGGCGTCCAGCGAGGCGCCACCAACGATCACGATGAAGGTACGGTCGACGGCGCAGCGTGCCGGTGGCGAATCCAGGCCCGGCACGGGTTTCTTGAACTCGGTCAGGTAGAGAATTTCGCCGCCCGGGCCACGGATCTGCATGGCACGGATATCCGGGCAGAAGGACAGATCCATCGGCGGCGCGACGATTTCGAAGGGCGAAGCGGCAAGGCGTTCGGCGAGGGGATCGACCTTGTCGACGATCAGTTCGGCAGCGTTCCAGCCATGGCGGCCGAAGGCCCGGTAGCCCGGCTGCGCCGGCATCTCGATGAAACGGAACACGAAGTCATCGGCAGCGGCCGGTGCCATGTGCAGCATGCGCCGGCCTTCGGCACCGGGCGTGCGCCACAGCCGGGCCTGCGCGGCGCTGACGGTGTCGTAACCGAGCACACGGTAGCCGAGGTGAGCGGCGTAAACCGTTTCGGCGGCAGCAAGGTCCGGGGTGCTGATCGTGACGCCGGCGATCGGACCGATGGCCGCGTTCAGATGACCCCCTGTGCGCGCAGGGCCGCAAGCTTGTCCGCCGTGAAGCCGAGCAGGCTGGCGAGCGTCTCGTCGGTGTGTTCGCCAAGTTCCGGCGCCGGGCGACGGATCCCGCCGGGTGTGGCCGAGAGCTTCGGTGCGACGTTCTGCATGCGCAGTTCGCCGAACTTCGGGTGCATGGTCGTGACGATGGCCTGCCGGGCGCGGAAGTGCGCATCCTCGAGCATTTCCGGCGTGCGGTAGATCTTGCCCGACGGGATGCCGAACTTTTCCATCAACTCCTCGAGCACCGGTGCATCGATGGTACGGGTCCAGTCCGCGATCAGGTCGTCGAGTTCGGTCTGCCGGGCGCCACGCGCAGTATGCGTCGCGTAGCGCTCGTCCTTTGCGAGTTCCGGGCGGCCCATGGCTTCGGCCAGCCGGCCAAACACCGTGTCCTGGTTGGCGGCGATCAGGATCATGCCGCCATCGCGCGTCGGATAAACGTTCGAGGGCGCCACGTTCGGCAGGATCGCGCCGGTTCTTTCGCGGATGTAGCCGGTCTTGTCGTACTCCGTGACCAGCGACTCCATCATGTTCAGCACGGCTTCGTAGATCGCCGAGTCCACGATCTGGCCCTGGCCGGTCTTTTCGCGGTGATACAGCGCGCTGAGCGCGCCGATGCAGGCGAAGGTTGCGGCGAGCGAATCGCCGATGCTGATGCCCATGCGGCTTGGCGGCGTGGACGGGTCACCACAGACATAGCGCAGTCCGCCCATGGCCTCGCCGACGGCGCCGAATCCGGCACGGCTGGCATAGGGGCCGGTCTGGCCGAAGCCCGACACGCGGATCATGATCAGCCGCGGATTGATCTTCTGCAGTTCCTCGAAAGAGAGGTTCCAGCGTTCCAGCGTGCCGGGACGGAAATTTTCGAGCAGGAAATCCGCCTTCGACACCAGTTGCCGGACGATCTCCTGGCCTTCCTTGACGCGGAGGTTGACCGTCACGGATTTCTTGTTGCGACCGACCACCGGCCACCACAGGGACATGCCGTGGGACTTCTCCCGGCCCCATTCACGCATCGGGTCGCCCTGTCCGGGCGGCTCGATCTTGATTACCTCGGCGCCAAAATCGCCCATCAGCTGCCCGCAGAAGGGTCCTGCCAGCAGCGTGCCCATTTCGACAAGACGCAAGCCCGCCAGCGGGCCTGCAACTGATTTCTGTTCGTTTGTCATCACCGTTATTCTTGTATCGCTGACTCCGGTGTATAGAATAGCGGAATTCACCCGCCCTGTAAGGCCATGAGCCAGCAAGCACAGCACGTTTCGATCATTGAAGTCGGACCCCGCGACGGACTCCAGAGCGAGCCCGAGGTTCTGCCGACAGCCGTCAAGATCGAGTTCATCACCCGTGCCCTCGATGCCGGGATCCGGCGTCTCGAAGTCAGCAGTTTTGTACATCCCAAGCGCGTGCCGCAGATGGCCGATGCCGAGGACGTGATCCGTGGCCTGCCGGCACGCGAAGGCGTGACCTACATCGGGCTGGTGCTGAACCGCAAGGGCTTCGAGCGCGCGCAGGCCACCGGCATCCACGAGATCGGCATGGCGGTGGTGGCCAGCGATACCTACAACCAGCGCAACCAGGGCGTGCCGACTTCCGAGTCGGTGAAGGCCTGGATCGATATCGCCCGTGCTGCCAGGGCCGCAGGCATTCGCGCCAACGTCATGATCTCCTCGGCATTCGGTTGCCCTTACGAGGGCGAGGTTCCGGTTGCGAGGGTCCTGGAACTGGTCGACCAGGTCATGGAGGGCGAGCCCGTCGAACTGGGCCTTGCCGACAGCATCGGTGTTGCCGTGCCGCGCCAGGTTACCGAGTTGCTCGCCGCCGTGAAGGCGCGCGCACCGGGCGTGCCGATCCGCTGCCATTTCCACAATACCCGCAACACCGGCATGGCCAATGCGCAGGCAGCCGTCACGGCGGGTGTTGCATCGCTGGATGCCAGCATCGGCGGGATCGGCGGTTGTCCGTTCGCGCCGGCAGCGACCGGGAATATCCCCACCGATGACCTGCTCTACATGCTGCACCGTTCGGGTATCCAGACCGGTGTGTCGCTCGAGAAAATCATCGCGACCAGCCAATGGCTGCAGGAGCAGCTCGGTCGCAGCACGCCGGCAATGTTGCCGAAGGCCGGCATGTTTCCCCAGATCACTGAAAAATACCGGGTGGCTGGCACGGCCTGACCGGCAAGAAGAAGCAACTGGATACCCGGGTACCGCGGGTTTTTCGCGGTACCAGAATGATCAACGAACACTGAACAATCTGAGAGGGCCGTATGAGTTACCGTCTAGGCGTTGACGTTGGAGGCACGTTCACGGACCTGTTGCTCATCAATGAGCAGAACGGGGACATTTTCACCGCCAAGGTGCCGAGTACGCCTCATGACTCGTCGGTCGGTGTGCTGAATGGCATCGCCAAGGTCTGCAAGAACGCAGGCATCGATCCCAACCAGATCCATCACTTCATGCACGGCACCACGGTCGCCACCAATACCGTGCTGACCGGCTCGGGTGCGAAGGTTGGTCTGGTCACCAGCAAGGGCTATCGCCAGGTCCTGCAGATTGCGCGGTCTTTCGTGCCGGGCGGCCTGGGTGGCTGGGTGATCTACAACAAGAGCCTGCCGATGGCGCCGCTGGCGCTCACCATCGAAGCCGACGAGCGCATCGGCGCGCGCGGCGAAGTGGTGCGCAAGCTCGACGAGGCGAAGTTGCGCCGTGAACTCAAGGCGCTCGGCAAGAAGGGCATCGAGGCGCTGACGATTTCCCTGATCAACTCCTATGCCAACCCGGAGCACGAGAAGCAGGTGGGCAGGATTGCCCGGGAAGTCATGCCCGGCATCCCGGTCTCGCTGTCTTCCGACATCGTTCCGGAAATGCAGGAGTATGAGCGCACCATCACGACGGTCGCCAACTCCTATGTGCGTCCGAAGGTCGAGACCTACGTCCGCAACCTGAAAAAGAACCTGCAGAAGACCATGAGCAAGGTGCAGTTGCACATCCTGCGCTCCGACGGTGGCCTGGCTTCGGCCAAGGCAGCCGAAGCGCTGCCGGTCAACCTGCTGATGAGCGGCCCCGCCGGCGGCGTATCAGGTGCGGTATGGGTGGCGCAGCAGGCCGGTTTCAAGAACATCCTCACCTTCGATATGGGCGGTACCTCGACCGACGTCTGTCTGGTCGAAAATGGCAAGGCCCAGTTGCGGCGTGAGACCACGGTCGGCGACGTGACCGTGCGTGCGTCCTCGGTCGACGTGCGTACCGTCGGTGCGGGTGGTGGTTCGATCGCCAAGGTGCCTGCGCTCACCAAGGCCCTGCGTGTTGGTCCGGAAAGCGCCGGCGCTCTGCCGGGTCCGGCTGCCTACAACCGCGGTGGCGCCCTGCCCACGGTGACCGATGCCAACGTCGTGCTCGGTTATCTGCCCACCGGCGAGGTGCGCCTCGGTGGTGACATGCAGATCCGGCGGGACCTGGCCGAGGCCGCCGTACAGACCATCGCCGATGGTCTCGGCATCGGCCTCAAGGAGGCGGCCGCCGGCATCATCGACATCGTCAACGAGAACATGTATGGCGCGCTGCGTCTGGTGTCGGTGGAGAAGGGCTATGATCCGCGCGACTTCGCCCTGATGGCATTCGGTGGTGCAGGTCCGCTGCATGCCAACGCAGTCGGCAAGCTGACCAAATCCTGGCCGGTGATCATTCCGCCTGGCCCCGGCGTGCTGTGTGCCTATGGTGATGCAACTACCCGCGTGCGCGACGACGCCTCGCGCACATTCATCCGGCGCTTCAGTGAAACCAGCAACAAGGAAGTCGCCAGAATCTTCAGCGACCTCGCCAGGCAGGCTTCGAAAGCGCTCGACAACGAGGGCATTCCCAAGTCGGAGCAGACCGCGAGCTACCAGGTCGACATCCGCTACCACGGGCAGGGCCTGCTGCTGACGGTCGATTTCGAGATCGAGGAGTTCGAGGCCCGCGGTCTGGATGTGATCGGCGAGCGCTTCGACGACATGCACCGCCAGTTGTTCACCTTCGCCTTGCCGCACGACAAGGAACTGGTCAACCTGCGTGCCGTTGCGCAGGGCCAGGCGACCAACGTGCGCGCACCGAAGGCGGCCACTGGCAGTGAAAGTCCGGCGGCGGCGGTTGCGGCGAAGCTCAGTATTTTCGTCGAGGGCAAGGACCAGGACGCGACGCTTTACGACCGCTCGAGGCTCCGGTCCGGCAACGTGGTCAGCGGCCCGGCGATCATTATCGAGATGGATTCGACGACCCTTATTCTCCCGGGGCACCAGGGCAGGGTGGATGACTGGGGAAACATCCTCATCACCCCCACCGCCTGATCAGCACAGCCCCGGTCAGCCAAAGAGCGCAGGAGCAAACCAGATGCCAGCCAGAATAGTTGAAACCAAGCCAAGGCCGTTCAATCGGGTGGAAGTCGATCCGATTTCACTCGACATCATCGAGAACAGCATGCTGAACGCACGCTGGGAAATGGATGCCGTGCTGTTCCGCACGGCCATGTCACCCGGCATCCGCGAGCAGCACGACGAGTTTCCGATGATCGCCAACGTCGACGGCAAGATGGTCGTCGGCCAGTTCGGCAGCTTCATCTATGGCTTCAAGGCCGCCTATGAAGGAACCATCGAAGAGGGCGACATGTTCCTCACGACGGATCCCTATACCTGCAATGGCGCGGTCAGCCACTCGAATGACTGGCTGCTGCTGCGGCCGATCTTCAAGGAAGGCCGGCTGCTGGCCTATGCGGCGATGTTCGGCCACATGACCGATATCGGCGGCAAGGTGCCGGGCAGCATGCCGACCGATGCGCAGTCGATCTTCGAGGAGGGCATCCGCGTGCCGCCGATGAAGATCTTCAAGAAGGACGTGCTCCAGGAGGATATCCTCAACCTGATCCTGCACAACTGCCGCATGCCGCAGTGGAACCGCAGCGACTTCAACGCCATCGTGGCGGCGATCCGCACGGCCGAGAAGCGTGTCATCGAGATCGCCAACCGCTTCAGCGATGACCTGTTCTATTCGGCACTTGAAGAACTGCTCGACCGCAACAGGCGCGCCATGAGCCGGCTCATCAAGGAGACCGTGCCGACCAAGCCGCAGTACTTCGAGGACTACCTCTGCGATGACGGCATGGGCATGGGCCCCTACAAGATCAAGTGCGCCATGTGGCGTGAGGGCAGCAAGGTCATCTTCGACTTCGACGGTACCGACCCGCAGTCGACCGGTTCGGTGAACTTCCTCCTCAATGAGGAGATGTTCAAGATGTTCTGCGGCGTGTATATGATCATGGTCTTCGACCCGCAGATCATGTTCAACGACGGCTTCTATGACCTCATGGAAGTGCGGATTCCGGAAGGTACGCTGCTCAAGCCGCGTGCCCCGGCTGCGCTCTCCTGCCGCACGCATGCCCTGGGCCGTGTCTTCGACATCCTCGGTGGCCTGCTCGGGCAGGGCAGTCCCGACTTCCTCTGCGCAGCCGGTTTCTCCGACAGCCCGCACCTCATGTACTCGGGTTACCGGAAGAGTGGCGAGTGGTATCAGCTGTTCTCCATCGGTTTTGGTGGCATCCCGGGCAAGCCTTCCGGTGATGGTCCGGACGGGCACTCCCTGTGGCCAAACTTCACCAACGTCCCGAACGAGTTCCTCGAGAGCTACTTCCCGTTGCGCATCGAGGCCTACGAGACGATCACCGACAGTGGCGGCGCAGGCCTGCACCGCGGCGGCAATGCGCTGCGCGTGGCCTATCGCTTCCTGGAGGATGGACAGATTTCCATCCACGATGACCGCTGGCTGACCTATCCCTGGGGTGTTACCGGTGGCGAGCCTGGTGCGCGCAGCCGCAAGACCCTGATCCGCAAGAACGGCAGGAAGGAACTGCTGCCGTCCAAGTGCGATCGCATCCCGGTTTTCGAAGGCGAACTGCTCTACTTCGATACCTGGGGCGGCGGTGGCTGGGGCGACCCCTTCAAGCGGCCAATCGAGCGTGTTGTGTTCGATGTCGAAGCCGGGCTGGTCTCGCGCGAAGGTGCGAAGCGCTATGGCGTGGTGATCAAGGCCGATGGCACCGCCGACGAGAAGGCTACGCTGGCGCTGCGGGCGAAGCTCGCGAAGAAGCGCGGCAAGCCGAAGCTCTTCAACTTCGGCGGTACCATTGCCGAGCTCAAGAAGACCTGCAAGAAGGAGACCGGTCTGGATGCACCGAAACAGCCGGTGTTCCAGGCACAGTTCGTGAACGGCAAGGCGCCGGCGAAGAAGTCGAAGAAGGTGGCCAGCAAGGTCGCCTGAGGCGCCCGCTTCCGGATTGCCAGGTCAGGCAAGGGCCGGTACACCGCGGTGGTGTACCGGCCCTTTGTTTTTGCGGGTCTGCCTATTTGCCGCTGCCGCCCGTGCCAGGGGCATCGGCAGCGATGGCGAGTGCCTGTTGCTCGTTCTGCGTGAGGAAGTCGCTGCCGATGCGCTGGGCTACTGCCCTCATCTTCGGGATGAAGCGCTGGACTGCATCGGCTTCCGGTACGGCGGTACTTGAAAAGCGGATCGTCAGGGAGGCCAGCAGGCGCTCCCTGGCCAGGATCGGTACCGAGAAACTGAGCTCGTCCGAAATGCGGCGCGGACGCCGCCAGATCGAGTAGCCGCGTTTCCTGGTCTCGGCCAGCAGTTCAAGAGTCTTCTTCCGGCTGTTCTGCTGTTCCTCGCCACGCCTGGGGCGCAGGAGCAGGTCCATGAGCGCTTCCTGCTGCTCGGGCGGGCAGTGTGCCAGGTAGCAGATACCCGAAGCCGAGGTGAGGATTGCCACCCGGAAGCCGGGGCCGCGCTTTTCGACAGCCAGCGGGCTGCGGTGATCGGTGGTCTGGCGCACCAGCATCGTCGAACCCGACAGGGTCGCGATGGCGATTGGCCAGACCAGTTCGGTGCAGAGTTCGTACATGTAGGGTCGCGCGATCTGCGTCACCCAGGCCTCGTCGTCAAAGCCGTCTGACAGGCCGCGCACCATGATGGTCAGGCGGTAGCGCTCGTCGCTGGCTGCCCGGTAGGCATAGCCGGCATTGCAGAGGGTTTCGAGGATGCGGTACGTCGTGGTTCGTGGCAGCTCGATTGCGGAGGCGACCTCCGATACCGTGGCGCCGTTGCGCTGGTTGAGTACATGCAGCACTTCCAGGCCGCGCAGCAAGGCACGTATGGGACGGGTTGAAGTCATCGCTTTCTGGTACCCATGGTCTGACCGGCAGGCGGACGATGGTAGTCAGTGCTGGTGCGCTTGCCAAGCCATGCCGGAGCATTTGTGCAGGATCAGGGATTAAACTTGCAGGCATGTCAGGAACGGTTCTCATTACCGGCGCCAACCGGGGTCTCGGCCTGGAGCACAGCCGCCAGTTCGCGGAGCGGGGCTGGCGCGTGCTCGCCTGCGCCCGCAATCCGGACAGTGCTGCGGAGTTGCGCGCGCTGCAGCGGGCATTCCCGGCCCGGGTGCAGCTCCTGCAGCTGGATGTCACCAGCGAAGGCAGCGTCAAGGAACTGGTCAGGGAACTGCACGGCGCGCCCATCGACATACTGCTGAACAATGCCGGGACCTACGGTCCGCTGGGTGCGCCGGAAGGCATGGTCTACCAGAGCCTGGCCAGCATGGACTATGCGATCTGGCGCGAGATACTCGAGATCAACCTGCTGGCGCCGTTTCGTCTCACGGTTGCCCTGGCCCCCAATGTGCGCGCGAGCCAGCGGCGCACCGTGGTGATGATGACCAGCGACCTCGGTTCGATCAGCAACAACACGCAGGGCGGCTCACACGCCTACCGCACCAGCAAGGCCGGCCTGAACATGCTGACGAAGGGCATCGCCAACGAGTGGCGCGATCTGATCGTGATCTCGATGGCGCCGGGCTGGTGCCAGACCGATCTGGGTGGCACGAGTGCGCCCATCGATCCTGTCGACAGCGTGCGCGAGCAGCAGCGCGTGTTCGACAGCCTGACTGCCGAGCACAGCGGACGTTGCCTCGACCGCTTTGGCCAGCCGGTCGCCTGGTAGCGAATTGCCGGGCTCTGCTCAGTAAATGACGGTCGTCGCCTTCGTCTTCAGGTAGGCGTCGAGTCCCTCACGGCCGAATTCGCGCCCCCAGCCCGACTGCCGGTTGCCGCCGAAGGGGATGGCCGGATCGACCGCCGCGTGGCAGTTGATGCTGACCTGGCCGGCATCGATCATCGCCGCCATCCGGTGCGCGACGGAAATGTCGCGGGTCCACACGCTGCCGGACAGTCCGTAGATGCTGCGGTTGGCCTCGTTGGCAACTGCCTGCAGGTCCGAGTCGCTGAACGCCTGCACGCACAGCACCGGTCCGAAAATTTCCTCCCGGGCGATGCTCATGTCCATCGTGGTCTTGCTGAACAGGGTGGGTTTCATGAAGAAGCCGCGACCCGGCAGTACATCACCGCCACAGACCAGTTCGGCACCGGATTTCCGTCCGGCCTCGACATAGCCCATCACGCGCTCGCGCTGTTCGCCGGAGATCAGCGGACCGAGATCGCTGTCCGGGCTCAGGCCATGGCCGATCCGGAACTGGCTGGCCATCTGCGCAACCCGTTCGACCACGGTGTCGAAGATATCGCCGTGCACGAACAGCCGCGTGCCGGCCATGCAGTTCTGGCCGTTCAGGAAGAAGGCGCCGCGGGTCACGCCCGGAATGACCTTGTCGAGGTCGGCATCCGGGAATACCACCATCGGCGACTTGCCACCGAGTTCGAGCGTCACCCGCTTCAGGTTGCCGATCGAGGCGGCGATGATCTTCTTGCCGACTTCCGTCGAGCCGGTAAAGGCGATCTTGTCGACGTCCGGGTGGGCCGCGAGTGCCGCGCCCGCCGTTTCACCGTAGCCGGTGACGATGTTGATGACGCCGTCGGGAAAACCGACCCGCTTGACCAGATCGCCAAGGAACAGCGCGGCGAGCGGGGTGAGTTCGGCCGGTTTCAATACGACCGTGCAACCGGCGGCGAGTGCCGGACCGAGCTTCAGCGTGGCCATGATCAGCGGCGCATTCCACGGAATGATCGCGCCGACCACGCCGATGGGTTCACGTCGCGTATAGGTCAGCGATTCGCCATTGCGCACGCCCTGTGGCGATACCGGAATCGTCTCGCCGCTGATCTTGGTCGCCCAGCCGGCGTAGTAGCGCAGGAAGTCGCAGCCGAAGGAGGCGATCGAGTAGTGCGCCACCATGCGCGGCATGCCGTTGTCGAGCGTCTCGATTTCGCTGGCAAGACCGATGTTGGCCTCGAGTTCGTCGGCCAGTTTCAGGATCAGCCGGGTGCGATCGTAGGAGGTGAGCTTCGACCATTCGCCACGCAAGGCCTTGCGTGCTGCTGCCACTGCCCGGTCGATGTCTTCCTTGCCGCCGGCGGCCGCCGTTGCCAGTTTCTGCTCGGTTGCCGGATCGAAGATCTCGGTGACCTCGCCGCTGGCTGCGGGAACCCACTTGCCATCTATCAGCAGGCGGTGATCGCGGTCGAGAAAGCTCCGGGCTTCGCTGGAAGGTGCTATGTTTTGTGCGGCGGCGTTCATCAATGGTCTCCGGTCGATATCCGGGCAGCATAATTGCCGGAGACCGCCTGAGGCAAGGCGCCGGCCGGTATCGGACAGAGCGGGGGTGGATCATCGGACGCAGCATCTTTGGCAGCCAGATTCGCTGGCAGATTGCCGGCCTCCTGTGTGTCATAACCACGATCAATTACCTCGACCGGCAGGCCTTCGCGGTGGCCGCGCCGGCACTGGTTACCGAGTTCGGCATCGACAACACCGAGTTCGGCACGATCACCGCGGCATTCCTGTTCTGCTACGGGATCGGCCACCTGCTCGCCGGTCCATTCATCGATCGTGTCGGTACACGCGCGGCTTTCAGGCTGGCGGTGATCGCCTGGAGCATCGCCGGCTTCCTGCATGCATTCGGGCGCGGCTTCACGAGTTTCATACTCTGTCGCGCCCTGCTGGGCCTGACCGAGGCGGCGAATTTCCCGGCAGCCGTGAAAGCCATCGCCGAATGGTTCCCGCACCGTGACCGCTCCATGGCCGTTGGCATCCTGACCGTTGGTCCCGGCCTCGGGGCCTTGCTGGCGCCGCCGCTGCTGGGCGGCCTGATCATCCTGGCGGGCTGGCGCGCGGCCTTCATCGTGCCAGCCCTGGCCGGCTTCGTATGGCTGTGGATATGGCTGCGCTTCTACCGCTCGCCGGAGACCCATCCGGCGGTCAGCGACGCCGAGCGGAGCCTGATCCTCGCAGATCGCCCGACCGGGGCAGACCAGCCGGCAACCTCCGGCACCTGGTCAGGCATGCTCGCGCTGTTGCGGCACCGCGAGGTCTGGGGCCTGCTGCTCAGCCGGATCAGCAATGACGGCGCCTTCTATTTTTTCGTCAGCTTCCTGCCGCTGTACCTCGCCCAGGTGCAGGGCTTCGATCTCCGCCAGATCGCCGCATTTGCCTGGGTGCCGTTTCTCGCCGCCGACCTGGGTGCGCTGGCCGGTGGCTGGTTCGGTCGCTGGCTGATGGTGCGTGGCTGGTCGCTGGATGCGGCCCGCAAGCTGGTGATCTGGGGCGGGGCCATGCTGGTGGTGCTCACGCTGCCCGCAGCGACGAGTGAATCACCGGCCATTGCCCTGGCGCTGATCGCGCTGGCCATGTTCGCCATCCAGGCCAAGGCTGCCAGCCTGTTCGCGCTGCCCGCCGACCTGTTCCCCTCGCTGCAGGTGGGCACCGTGTGGGGGCTCTTCGGTGCCGCCGGCAGCCTGGGCGCCGCGTTGTTCAGCTTTGCAGCCGGGTGGGTCTCGCAGCATTACGCCTATGCACCGGTGTTCGTGGCCGTCGTGGTGACGCAGTTGCTGTCTGCAGCATTTGTCAGCTGGCTGATACCCCGGATAGCGGTCGTGGAGGAGGGGGGCGACCGGCCTGCAGCCCTGGCCTGAGCCGGGCGGGGCTGCGTCGCACCCGGGCCTGCGGGGAGCAAGTCCGCCGCGCGTCGGCTACAATCCGCGCCCCATTGCGGATGACCGTCTTGATTTCCACCAGCAACCTGTCGATCCAGTTCGGCGCCAAGCCCCTGTTCGAAAACGTCTCCGTTACCTTTGGCAATGGCAATCGCTATGGCCTGATCGGGGCCAACGGCTCGGGAAAGTCGACCTTCATGAAGATTCTCGCTGGCGAGCTGTCGCCGTCGGCGGGCAGCGTCTCCAGTGATGCCCATGTGCGCATCGGCCAGCTGCGCCAGAACCAGTTCGCCTATGAGCAGTTTTCGGTGCTCGATACCGTGATCATGGGGCACGAGGCGCTGTGGCGGGTCAAGCAGGAACGCGAGCGGATCTATGCCCTGCCGGAGATGACAGAAGCCGACGGTCTGCGGGTCGCAGACCTCGAGGTGGAGTTTGCCGAGCTTGACGGCTATACGGCGGAGTCGCGCGCCGGCGAACTGCTGCTCGGCGTCGGCATTCCGCTGGAGCTGCATACCGGCCTGATGAGCGCTGTCGCGCCCGGCCTGAAGCTGCGCGTACTGCTGATCCAGGCGCTGTTTTCCGATCCCGATGTGCTGCTGCTCGACGAGCCCACCAACAATCTCGACATCAACACCATTCGCTGGCTCGAGGGTGTGCTCGACGAGAGCAAGTCCACGATGGTGATCATTTCGCACGACCGGCATTTCCTGAATACCGTCTGCACGCACATGGCGGATCTGGACTACGGGGAGTTGCGCGTATTCCCCGGCAACTACGACGAGTACATGACCGCCGCCACCCAGGCCCGCGAGCGCGTGACGGCGGATAACGCGAAGAAGAAAGCGCAGATCGCCGATCTGCAGGCTTTCGTCAGCCGCTTCTCTGCCAATGCATCGAAGGCGCGCCAGGCCACGTCGAGGGCCCGGCAGCTCGACAAGATCAGGCTTGAGGACGTCAAGCCGTCGAGTCGGGTCAGCCCGTTTATCCGCTTCGAGCAGGAAAAGCCGCTGCGCCGGGTCGCGCTCGAGGCCAGCAAGCTCAGCAAGGGCTTTGACGAAGGGCCGCTGTTCAGCGGACTGGATCTCACCATCGAGGCCGGTGAACGCGTGGCGATCATCGGGCCGAACGGCATCGGCAAGACCACGCTGGCACGTTGCCTGGCCGGCGATCTCGACCCCGACCACGGCCAGATCAAGTGGGCCGAGAATGCCCGGGTCGGCTATTTTCCACAGGATCATGCCGCGGACTTTGCCGTCGACATGTCCTTGTTCGAGTGGATTACGCAGTGGCAACAGCCGGGTGACAGCGAACAGCTGCTGCGGGGCACACTGGGCCGGATGCTGTTCTCGAAGGATGAAAGCGCCAAGTCGGTGAAGGTCATTTCCGGCGGCGAGGAGGGCCGCTTGTTGCTCGGCAAGCTGGTTCTGCAGAAACCCAACGTGATGATCATGGACGAGCCGACCAACCACCTGGATATGGAGTCGATCGAGGCGCTCAACCTTGCGCTGGAGAATTATCCAGGCACGCTGATCTTCATCAGCCATGACCGCAGTTTCGTGGCGTCGCTGGCCACGCGGATCATCGAACTCGGTCCGCAGGGTATCGTCGATTTCAGTGGCAACTACGAAGACTACCTGCTGCAGCAGACCGGCACTCGCGGGAGTCGCATGGCTTCCTGAGAAACGTGACTGACATGCGTATTTCCCGATCCCCGGTCGTCCGGATGGCCTGCGCGGTCCCTGCTGAAGTATCATTGCGCGCCGTCCGGGTGCCGGGATTGCAGGTTTCCCGCGGTTTGTCCATGTCCGAGACTTGTTCAGGGCTCTTGCCGAGGTTGCCATGTCGCTGACTATTGGGATTCCACGCGAAATCTATGCGGGCGAAAAGCGCGTCGCCACGGTTCCGGACGTGGTCGAGAAGCTGATCAAGCTCGGTTTTGCCGTCCGCGTCGAGTCAGGTGCCGGTGAGGCTGCGAATTTCGGCGATGAGGCCTATCAGGCTGCCGGTGCCAGCATTGCCGCCAGTGCCGCCGACCTCTGGACTGGGTCCGACCTGGTCTTCAAGGTACGCGCGCCGACCGCCGCCGAGATCGCCCAGATCAGGCCGGGCACCACGCTCATCAGCTTCATCTGGCCGGCGCAGAACCCCGAACTCATGCAACAGCTCGCCGCCCGCAAGATTACCGTGCTGGCGATGGATGCGCTGCCGCGCACGCTGTCGCGGGCCCAGAAGATGGACTCGCTCACCTCCATGGCGAGCATCAGCGGTTATCGCGCGGTGATCGAGGCCGCGAATGCCTTCGGCCGTTTCTTCAATGGCCAGGTGACTGCTGCCGGCAAGATCCCGCCGGCCAAGGTATTCGTCGCCGGTGCCGGCGTCGCCGGTCTTGCCGCTATCGGCACGGCGGCCAACCTCGGTGCGATCGTGCGTGCCAACGATACGCGGGCGGAAGTCGCCGACCAGGTGGTGTCGCTCGGTGGCGAGTTCGTCAAGGTCGATTACGAGGAAGAAGGTTCGGGCGGCGGCGGTTACGCCAAGGTCATGAGCGAAGGCTTCCAGCAGGCCCAGCGCGAGATGTACGCGAAGCAGGCCAGGGAATCCGACATCATCATCACGACCGCGCTGATCCCCGGCAAGCCGGCCCCGCGGCTGATCACCGCCGGCATGGTGCAGAGCATGAAGCCGGGCAGCGTGATCGTCGACATGGCGGGCGAGCAGGGCGGCAACTGCGAACTCACCGTGCCGGGCGAAGCGGTGGTGCGCCACGGTGTGACGATCGTCGGCTACACGGATCTGCCGAGCCGGCTGGCGAAACAGGCCTCCACGCTTTACGCCACCAACCTGCTGCGGCTCACCGAGGAACTCTGCAAGACCAAGGACGGCAGCATAAACGTCAACTTCGAGGACGAGGCCATACGTGGCCTCACCGTCATCAAGGATGGCGAGGTCACCTGGCCGGCTCCGCCGCTGAAGGTCGCCGCGGCACCGCCGCCCAGGCCTGCCGCTGCCACACCGGCGCCAGCGAAGAAATCCGCTCATGGCCATGGCGAGAGCGAGCCGATGGCCGGTGGCACCCTCGCCGTGATCTTTGGCGTAGGCGCAGTGCTGTTCTGGCTGGTCGGTGCCTACGCGCCGGCCTCGTTCCTCTCGCACTTCACCGTGTTCGTGCTGGCCTGCTTCATCGGCTACATGGTGATCTGGAACGTCAAGCCCTCGCTGCATACCCCGCTGATGAGCGTGACCAATGCGATCTCCAGCATCATCGCCGTCGGCGCGCTGGTGCAGATTGCTCCGCCGCTGGGCGCTGCAGCGGAGGGGCGGCCTTCCGGCCTGATACTCGGACTGGCCTTCGTCGCGCTCGCGCTCACGGCGGTCAACATGTTCGGCGGTTTCGCTGTTACCCGCCGCATGCTGGCGATGTTCCGCAAATAAGAGGTTACCGGCAATGTCCGCCAGTCTCGCTGCAGTTGCCTATATCGGTGCCACGATTCTTTTCATCCTGAGTCTCGGTGGCCTGTCCAATCCGGAAACGGCCCGTCGCGGCAACCTTTACGGCATGGTCGGCATGGCGCTGGCCGTGCTGGCGACGGTGTTCGGGCCGCGCGTCACCATGGCCGGCGTGCCGTGGATCATCGGCGCCATGCTGATCGGTGGCAGCATCGGTCTGTATGCTGCCCGCAAGGTGCAGATGACGCAGATGCCGGAACTCGTCGCTCTGATGCACAGCCTTGTCGGCCTTGCGGCCTGCCTGGTCGGCTTCGCGAGCTACGTCGATACCTCCATCGAGTTCACTGGTGCCGAGAAGGCCATCCACGAGATCGAGATCTACATCGGCATCCTGATCGGCGCGGTGACCTTCTCCGGTTCGGTGGTCGCCTTCGGCAAGCTGTCTGGCAAGATCGGCGGCAAGCCGTTGCTGCTGCCCGGCCGTCACTGGATCAACCTGTTCGCCCTGCTGGTCGTGATCTGGTTTGGCTACGCCTTCCTGCAGGCCCACGACATCGCTGCCGGCATGACACCGCTGGTCGTGATGACGGTGATTGCGCTGCTGTTCGGTATCCACATGGTGATGGCCATCGGTGGTGCCGACATGCCGGTGGTGGTATCGATGCTGAACAGCTACTCGGGCTGGGCGGCGGCGGCGACCGGCTTCATGCTGTCCAACGACCTGCTCATCGTCACGGGCGCGCTGGTCGGTTCCTCCGGCGCAATCCTCTCCTACATCATGTGCCGCGCGATGAACCGCAACTTCATCAGCGTCATCGCCGGCGGCTTCGGTACGGGTGATGGCGCGGCACCTGCTGCGGCGGGCGCGCAACCGGCCGGCGAGGTGACCTCGGTCAGTGCGGCGGAGACCGCCGAACTGCTCAGCGCCGCGAAGAGCGTGGTCATCATCCCGGGCTACGGCATGGCGGTGGCCCAGGCACAGCACACGGTGTACGAGATCACCAGACTCTTGCGCGACAGGGGTGTCAACGTGCGCTTTGCGATCCACCCTGTGGCAGGGCGCATGCCCGGCCACATGAACGTGCTGCTCGCCGAGGCCAAGGTTCCTTACGACATCGTGCTCGAGATGGATGAGATCAACGAGGACTTCCCGGCAACCGATGTCTCGATGGTGATCGGCGCCAACGACATCGTGAATCCGGGCGCCGAGGACGATCCCAACAGTCCGATCGCCGGCATGCCGGTGCTGCAGGTGTGGAAGTCGAAGACTTCCATCGTCATGAAGCGCTCCATGGCCTCCGGCTACGCCGGTGTCGACAACCCGCTCTTCTACAAAGAGAACAACCGCATGCTGTTCGGCGATGCGAAGAAGATGCTGGACGAAGTGCTGGGCGTCTTGAAGGGCTAAGCTGCCAGGTCTGGCTTGTCAGGCCCAGAAGTCGGCTGGCGTACCGGCAGCAGCAGCGGGGGGCTTGACCTTGCCGGCCTCCCTGAGCGCTGACACGAAGGAAGGGCGCACGGTCAGGTCACAGAGTTTCTTCACGTAAACGGCCGGGTGCATGCAGGCCTCGACGTAGGCGCACATCCGCCAGCCCTCGGGGGTTTTCCTGAGCACGGTCATTACCGGATCACGGCCGCTGAGCGGTTTGGCGTATTCGCCGCCTTTCAGCTTCAGGTCCCACTCGAAGTCGCTCATCACGACAGCCACGTCCGCTGACACCAGCTTGGCGCGCAGATTCGTGTATCTGAAGTTCAGCTCGTCAATGAAGGACTGGCCCGGGCGAGGTTCCCAGTAGCGCTCCAGGTCCTTCCAGCTGGCGATGTACCCGTCGACTTCCATGGGGCGGTAGAAGGGCAGGGGGTCGTCGCGATCCCACAGATCTGCCAGGGATGCGAAGCGCTTGGCGTTCCAGCGTGCCTCGTATTCGTCAAAGAAGGCCCTGATCTCGGTTTCAAGACTCACCCGATGTCTCCCGTCCTGGCGCGGCCTGCGGTGCTGCCGGCTCGGCGTACCAACGCTCCCTGGCCACTACCTTGGGTATTTCCGGATCGCCCTCGTAGGCCGGCGTCATGATCTGTACGCCGTACTCATTGAAGACATCGAGGATGTTCTGGTGCAGTGCCGAGTAGCTCTGCACCAGTTCCTCGGCCTTCGCCTTGTAGACATTGAGCTGGTAAACCACGGCAAAATCGCCGAGTGAACGTTGCAGCACGAATGGCGCCGGCTCTGCCAGCAGATCTGGGGTGCGCCGGGCCGCCTCCAGCAACATCGCGTGTACCTGTCGCCATGGCACCTCGTAATTGATGCCGACTTCAGTCTGCAGTATCAGGCCGCCATCCCGCGACAGGGCAGAGAAGTTGATGACGCTGCTGTTCTGCAGGACTGCGTTCGGGATCGTTACCTCTTCATTGCGGATCGTGCGCAGGCGCACGGTCAACAGGCGGATCTGCGTCACGACACCGCGTACGCCGCCCACCTCGATCAGGTCACCGACACGCAGCACGCGGCCAAAGGTCGTGATGTAGCCGGCGATGACGTTGCTCACCGACGAAGAGGCGCCCAGCGAGATAAGCAGGCCCGCGAAGACCGACAGCCCCTGCAGGGCGTCGGAACCGGCGCCTGGCAGGTATGGATAGGCCATGACCAGCACGATGGCGATCACGACCACGCGAATGATCTTGTAGGTGGCCAGCGACCACTCAGGCTCGAAATTGGGCAGGCTGACGGCGCCACGCTCCAGCGCACCGAAGTAGAGTCGCAGCATGCGCAGGCCGAAGCGCGCCACGATTCCGAGCACCACGAGGAACAGCAGGCTTGGAATGTAGCCGATGATGCCGGTGCCGATGGTGAGCAATGGATCGAAGAGCAGCGCTGCAAGGTTTTCGCTCAGCCAGCGCGTCCAGGGGAACTGGGCGAACACCACATCGACCCAGATGAGGATCAGCAGGATCGCCACGATCACGCGCAGGACACTGACCGAACTGCGCATGGCCTGCAGCACCGGTGCCACACGCAGGGCATCGGCAACGGCCGTACCCTGCCGGTGCAAATAGCGACGGTCGAGCAAGCCCCCGGCACGGCGCAACAGCCATGCCGACAGCGCCAGTGCTGCGAGCAGTACGGCACTGGCACCCGCAGCTATCAGGACGCCGCGCACCAGCTGGTCCGGCCGGCGCTCCTTGCGATAGCGCTCGATCGCATCGATGATTTGCTGTCGATGGGTTTCGCTCAGGACATCGATGGGTACACCCTCGATCTGGGCATCGCGCCCGGTCACCACCATGATCAGCCGGTTGCCGAGCCGGATCTCTGCGCCGAGTGGCCCGGGCACCGCGGCAACCGCATCTGCAGCCAGGCTGTCGTCGGCCGCGATGGCCTGCAGGCGCTCAGAGATGGCTTCGGCGCGTACCGCAGCGGGACGCGAGGATGTGCCGGCCACCGACAGGAGCGGGCGCCCGTCGAGGCGTACTGCAGCTGTTTCCACCTCGACGATTTCGCTGTCGCTGTCCTCGGGCGACTCTGCTTGCAGCGTGCCGATCGGACCGAGACACAGCAGCGTTGCTGCGATCAGGAGCGGCCAGTTACGCAGACCCGCACACGCTTGCTCCCGCCACATCTGGCCTTCTCCCCCGTTGCCGACCCCCCGGCCAATATCGCATAACTCCCGGTCAGTTGGTGCCGGGTTTGGCTTATTTGGCTTATTTGGCTTATTGAGCTGGCTGGTCGGTGGCTTCCACGGATGCCATATGCCTCGCCACCCATTAGGATGTAGGCGGCAATCCGAACGGGAGGTTCCGGCGTGCGACGCTTCCTTGAGTTTGCTGCCCTCGCGAGCCTTGCGCTGCTCGCGGCCTGCGGCGGCGGTGGCTCCTCCCCGGCAGCCGATGAGCCCATCGTCGTCAACAGCCTGTTCGACGCATCCGACCCCCTGCCGGGCACGGTGACGTTGCGGTCCGCCCTGGCAACGGCCTCTTCCGGGCAGGCGATCCGTTTCGACCCCAGCCTCGACGGCGGCACGATTGCCCTGTCGATCGTGGCCGACGAGCACACCCGCCTCAAGGGCGAGGTGATGGGCATGCGCGATGAGCCAAGCGGGCCCGTGTCCTACCTGGTTGGCTGGTTAGACCGGGACTACGGCCGCTCCGCACTGGTCGCGCGCAAGAACGTGACGATCGACGCCTCGGATCTCCCGTCCGGCATCACCCTGGCATGGGCGGGCGGTGTACCGGCGCGAGTACTGGCCGTCGAGGGCAACCTGAGCCTCATCAACGTCAGTGTCACCGGCGGCCACAGCGTGGCGGAGCAACTCGCTGTCACCGATCCCGACGACCAGCCATGGACGCTCGCGCGCGGTGGGGCCGTCGCTGTCTGGGGCGTTGCGCGCCTGCGCGACTGCCGCCTGTACGACAACCATGTCGAGGGCGATTTCGACTCGTCGCGCGACCGGGGAGCGTTCGGCGGTGCCGTTTACGCCGATATCGTCGAGATGCAGCGCTGCGTGGTCAGTGGCAACTCGGCCCTCGGCGCAGGCGCGGCTGGCGGTGGCGTCTACTCGGTCGGCGGGGCCGGCAACACGCGGACGCTGTCAACGATCGATGCCTCGACGGTGAGCGGCAACGCGATCCGCGGGGTGTTCGTCTACGGTGCCGGCATCTATTCCGATGGTGGCGGCATCGGCAAGTCCAAGACGCTACGGGTCAGCAACACGACGGTGGCACGCAACCTGGCGGAGCCATCCGCAGGCTTGCCGCCATTCCTGCTGGCCATCGGGTACTGGCGCGGCGGTGGCCTGTACATGTCGAATGGCTACATGGAGTTGCAGAGCGTGACGGTTGCCGAGAACTCGGTTCGCGGCCGTGCACGGACCGACAGCCTCGGACGGCGCAACCTTGCGGGCGGTATCGCCGCGACGGTCGGCAACGCGCATGCGGTCGAGAGGATGACGGTTGGCCACTCCATCATTGCCGGCAATACGGTCACCGAGACCGGCGGCGCGAGCTACGCGCACGACCTGTTCACCGGCTCGCTGCTGCACTTCCACAGCGCCGGTTACAACCGCATTGGCCAGCTGGACTTCGGGCAGATCCTGGTCCCGGTCGGCGAGCGCGATTGGGAATCGCTGAGCCGGCGGCATTACCCGAAGGCAGGCGATCAGGCGGATGTTGATCTGGTGGAGGTCCTCGATACCGCTGCCGGCATCACCACCGATCCCCTCATTCTGTCCGTCGGCGTGGCCCCGGGCGAACCTGTACCCCTGCATTACCGGCCGGCGGGATCAGCACTGGACCAGGTACCGGCCAGCGCCTATCGCGTGGATGACGTGCTGGCTGAATACGAGGTGGCAAGCGGTGCGCAGGACAATTTCCTGTCGATCCTGCTGGGCAGGATCGAGCAACACTATGGGCTCACCGGTTTCGCGGCGACTTTCCGCGCGGAATTCGAGGCCTTCCTGCAGTCCGTGGACATCGATGCCGGCACGCCGGGGCTGCAACCATACCGGGCGCCGGACGGTAACCCGATCCTGACGCTCGCCGCGACGCAGTTTTTCGGCCCGGCACAGACCTGGCCGCGCGAACTGTACAACCATCCTTACATCGAGTTCTGGCACCGGCTCGATACGGCGCTGGCCCAGGCGGCAATCCCCGGCATGGGCCCCGAATTGCTGGGCGACGAGGCGTGGCGCGCACTCTTCGAGACCGGTGCGCTCAGCGAAAATCCCTTGTTGCGCACGATCGTGTGGGTCGACCGCGGCCCGACCGTCACGCGACTCGCTTCCGACCAGCTCGGCGTGACACGCAACCCCCAGGCCGCGGCCGACATCGGTGCGATGGAGCTTCCCTGATCATGGCGCATCGGGCGCCGGTCCATGTGCTTTGCCCGAAGTGCGCCGCCGCAACCGCCACAGCCGGAAGCCCAGCAGCACAGCTAGAATGGCGCAATAGACCAGCGGTTCCCGCACGTCCTTCTTGACCAGCCAGTAGAAGTGCCAGCAGCCGAGTATGGCGATCAGGTACACCAGCCTGTGCAGGCTCACCCAGCGCGGACCAAGCTGCCGGCGCCAGCCAGCGGTGGAGGTCGCGGCCAGCGGGAGCATCAGCATGAAGGCAGTGAAACCGATGGTGATGAAAGGTCTCTCGGTGATGTCTTCGATGATTAACGGCAGGTCGAGGGAGCGATCGAGCAGGAAGTAAGTGATGAAGTGCAGGGCCAGGTAGGCAAAGCTCCAGAGGCCCAGCAGCCGGCGAAACTGCAGGGGCCAGGGCTTGCCGGTGAGCGAGCGCAACGGTGTCATGCATAGCGTCAGCAGCAACAGCCGCAGGCCCCACTCGCCGAGGAAGTCCCGGATCAGGAGTTGCGGATTGGGACCAAGGCGGAGTCCGCCGACCTCGGCGAGTTGCAACAGCAGGTACACGAGTGGCAGTGCGCACGCGATGTGTGCCAGCAGGCGCCAGCTCATCCTTGGGACTTGCCCGGGCATGGACTATGGGTCCCTCATGGCATGAATTCTGTCCGGGGTGGGTGGTCGCTATCATCGCATGGCGATCGCGGTCAGGCAGCGCTCGGGCCGGGCAGAGGTATCGGTATATGTAAATCGGCGGAAATGGCGAATAACGCTCTATTAAGGTAATAAATCGCCATAATTAGCGAGTTGATATGGATTAGATAATAGGCTATAAGTCGCCACATATGACGATAAGGCCAGGTCCAGAGGGACTGGCCGGAGGTGGCGACCATGCCGATTTCCGAACTGCTGACGGACGATTCCATTCTTGCCGAACTGGGCCGGCGCGTGAGCCGCTGCCGCATCGATCAGTCACTCACCCAGGCCGAGCTTGCGCACCAGGCGGGCGTCTCGAAGCGGACGGTCGAGCGTTTCGAGGCGGGAGCTTCCACGCAGCTGTCGAACATGATCCGCATACTGCGGGTACTCAAACTGCTGGCGAATCTCGAGCATGCCATTCCGGGCGGTGGGCCACGCCCTATGGAACTGCTGCGAGGCAAGGGCAAACCGCGCCAGCGTGCAGGACGGGCAGGGCCGGCCAGGGAGCCGCCTGTGCCCTGGTCCTGGAAGGATGAGGGTGGGAAGGCGGCGCAGAAATGAGCCTGGCAGAGGTCAGGTTATGGGGCCGGACCATCGGTGCGGTGTCGCTGCCGGAAGGCAGTGATGTGGCGGCCTTCGAATACGATCCGGCCTTTGCCGGCAGCGGCATACAGGTCGCGCCGCTCACCATGCCGCTGTCGCGCCGCGTCTACCAGTTTCCGGAACTGCCGCGCCAGAGCTTTTATGGTTTGCCTGGCCTGCTCGCCGATTCCCTGCCGGACCGGTTTGGCAACGAGCTGATCAACGCCTGGCTGGCAACCCAGGGGCGGCAACCGGGTTCCCTCAATGCGGTCGAGCGGCTCTGCTATACCGGGGCGCGTGGCATGGGTGCCCTGGAGTTCCTGCCGGCGCTGGGCCCGAAGATGCCGCGCTCACCCCGGGTGCAGATCGACAGGCTGGTGGAGCTGGCGTCCGAGGTGCTTACCGCCCGTACCGGTTTCCGGCTCTCCTTCGCCGACGAGCAGCGGGAGCGGGCGCTCATCGATATCCTGCGTGTCGGTACCTCGGCCGGCGGTGCGCGCGCCAAGGCGGTGATTGCCTGGAATCCGCGCAGCAACGAAGTGCGCTCAGGGCAGGCCGATGCGGGTCCCGGCTTTGAATACTGGCTGCTGAAGTTCGATGGCGTCAGCGGCAACCGGGACAAGGAACTGGAGGACCCGCAGGGTTATGGCGTCATCGAATACGCCTACTCGAACATGGCCAGGGACTGCGGCATCGAGATCAGCGAGACGCGCCTGTTCGAGGATAATGGTCGCCGGCATTTCATGAGCCGCCGTTTTGACCGGCTGCCCAATGGTGAGAAACTGCACATGCAGTCGCTGGGTGCGATTGCGCATTATGACTTCAACAGTGCCGGTGCCCATGCCTACGAGCAGGCCCTGCTGGTGATCCGGCAGCTCGGGCTGCCGATGGCTGCGGTCGAGCAGCAATTCAGGCGCATGGTGTTCAATATCCTTGCCCGCAACCAGGATGACCACGTGAAAAACATCGCCTTTCTGATGGACAAGCAGGGCCGCTGGTCGCTGGCGCCGGCATTCGACATCACCTACAGCTTCAACCCCTCGGGGGCATGGACAGCGAGTCACCAGATGAGCCTGAATGGCAAACGCGACGGCTTTGTGCGGGCTGATTTCGAGGCCGCGGCCAGGGGCGCAGCCATGCAGCGCGGACGCGCCCGGCGCATCCTTGAGGAAGTGCGTGGGGTCGTGGCACGCTGGCCGGACTATGCGCGACAGGCAGGTGTTCCGGATGACTGGACCATGAAGATACAGGCAGCCCTGCGCGTGGGCGGTCTTTGACGATGGCTGATCCGGCAGACAACGGCACCGCACTACAACGTGCCATAGCCGAGCGTGCCCGGGAGTTCGCGGCAGACAACCGCCGGCGCCGGCCACGGCGCTACTGGCAGTACGCGATCACGCTGGGCCTGGCCGTACTGGTCGTCGGCCTCGTGTTTCTCGGCTTCGATACCTTCCTCGCCAGCATGCAGAAACTGCTCGCGATCATGGGCGCCGATCCGGTGCCCACCGGCCCGGTACCCGTCTACATGGTTCCCGAGCCCCCGCACCCGCCCTGAGGACGACTCCGGTATGCTGGCAGCCTGCGCCGTGCCCGGGCTGTACAATCCGGCACCACTTTCAACCGATCAGGCAAGGAGTCCACCATGACCATAAAAATCGGCGATCGCGTACCCGAGGGCAAGTTCAGCGTCATGATCAATGGTGCGCCCGGGTCGATCACTACCCAGGAACTGTTTGGCGGCAAGAAAGTCGTGTTTTTTTCCGTGCCGGGCGCCTTCACGCCGACCTGCTCGAACAGCCATCTGCCGGGCTATGTCAAGAACGCGGCCGAGATCAAGGCCAGGGGCGTTGCGACCATCGCCTGCATGTCCGTGAACGACGTGTTTGTCATGGACGCCTGGGGCAAGGACCGCGGCGTCGGCGACAATATCCTGATGCTGGCGGACGGCAATGCCGAGTACACCCGTGCACTGGGTCTCGAGCTGGATGGCAGCGCGTTTGGCCTGGGTACCCGCAGCCAGCGCTTTTCGATGGTGGTCGACAACGGCGTGGTCACCGAGCTCAACGTCGAGGCACCGCGTGAGTTCAAGGTCAGCACCGCCGAGTGCGTGCTCAAACAGCTCTGATATCAATCCGGACCGGAAACTGAACCATGGAAGAGATGCAGGTCGTCCACACGCTGCCGCTTGCCTACGCCACACTGAAGTTCGTCCACATCCTGCTGTTTGTGTACTGGCTGGGCGGCGATGCCGGGGTGTTCTACTCCAGCACGTTCGTCATCAACGACAAGCTGTCGCGCGATGCGCGCCTCACTGCCTTCAAGATCTTCATCAACCTCGACATGCTGCCGCGTTACTGCATGGCGCTGATGCTGACGGTCGGCGGCATCCTCGCCGAGTTCGTGGGTTACGAACACCCGCTGTGGCAGACGATCGCGATCGTCGCGCTGGGCCCGATCTGGGTATGGGTGGTGCACATGGTGCACGCGAAGGAGGGTACCGACTTCGGGCGGATGCTCGCCAAGGGTGACTACTGGTTCCGCTTCCTGATGATCTTCGGCCTGCTCGGATCGGTGGTCTACCACTGGATCACCGGGCCGCTGCAGGCCTTCCCGTGGCTGGCTGCCAAGCTGTCGATCTTTGCCTTCCTGATCTTCTGCGGCTTCATGATCCGCCGCAAGCTGCCGCCCTTCATCGAGGGCTTCAGGGTGCTGGCTTCGAAGGGCGCAACACCCGACAGCGACAGGCTGATGCACGACGGCATCATGGCCTGCCGGCCCTATGTGTGGGCGATCTGGATCGGCGTGGCGCTGTCCGCCTGGCTTGGAATCTGGAAGCCCGGGATGGGTGGGTGATCATTCGCCTGCGAGCCCGTGAACCTGCTGCACAACGTTTGACCTATACTTTCGAGCCTCTAGGAAATCTGCCGGAGAAACGATCATGCCATTGCTGCCGATGCGCGTCCTGCTCGACCACGCCGCCGAAAATGACTATGGCGTGGGTGCCTTCAACGTCAACAACATGGAGCAGATCCAGGCCATCATGATGGCGGCGACCGAGACCAATAGCCCGGTCATCGTCCAGGCCAGCCGCGGTGCCCGTTCCTTCACCAACGACAACTACCTGCGCCACCTGATGCTCGCGGCTTCCGAGCTGAACCCGAACATTCCCATCGCGATGCACCAGGACCACGGCAACAGCCCGGCCACCTGCTTCAGTGCCATCGACCAGGGTTTTACCTCGGTGATGATGGACGGTTCGCTGCAGGAGGATGGCAAGACACCGGCGACCTACGAGTACAACGTCAAGGTCACCCGGGAAGTCGTCAAGCGCGCGCATGCGCTGGGTGTGACGGTCGAGGCGGAGATCGGCTGCCTGGGTGGCATCGAGGATGGCCACGGTGCCGGCCTGAGTGGTGACGAGGCGATGGCGCATCTCACCGATCCGGATGAAGCGGAACGATTCGTCGCGGATACCGGCTGCGATGCCCTGGCCGTGGCCATCGGCACCAGTCACGGCGCCTACAAGTTCACGCGCAAGCCCACCGGCGATGTGCTCAAGATGGACCTGATCGAGGAAATCCACCGGCGGCTGCCAAACACCCACCTGGTGATGCACGGCTCCAGCAGCGTGCCGCGCGAACTGGTAGACCTCATCAACAAGTACGGTGGCAAGATCAAGGAAAGCTACGGCGTACCGGTCGAGGCCATCCAGAAGGGCATCAAGCACGGTGTGCGCAAGATCAACGTCGATACCGACAACCGCCTCGCGATGACCGGCGCAGTGCGCAAGCTGCTGGCCGAATCGCCCGACAAGTTCGATCCGCGCGATTACATGAAGCCGGCCCGCGAGGCGATGGCGAAGGTGGTCAAGGAACGCATGATCGCCTTCGGTCAGGCCGGCTGGGCCGACAAGGTGCCGAAGGTCAGCCTCGAGGCGATGGCGCGACGTTACGGCTGAACCGGAGACGCCGGCCAGTCGTCGCGCGACGCCTGGCCGGTGCGCTGATCCGCATCAGCCCAGCTGCTTCCTGATTTCCTCGATCGTCGCGAACAGGTCGCCGACCAGGCCGATGTCGGCGACCTCGAATATCGGCGCTTCGGCATCCTTGTTGATGGCCACGATGGTGCCGGCATCCTTGATGCCGGTGATGTGCTGGATCGCACCCGAGATGCCGAAGGCAAGGTAGAAGTCGGGGGCGATGATCTTGCCCGTCTGGCCCACCTGCATCTCGTTCGGGACGAAGCCGGCATCGACCGCGGCGCGCGAGGCGCCGACTGCCGCGCCCATGCGGTCAGCCAGGGCAAAGAGCTTGTTGAAGTTCTCGGCGCTTCCCAGGCCGCGGCCACCCGAGAGCACCAGCCTGGCGCTCTGCAGGTCAGGGCGGTCGCTGGAGCCCGATTGCAGTTCGATGAACCGCGTATGGGCGGGAATCTCTGCGCTGACGCTGATCGTTTCGACAGGCGCGCCGGCGCCGCTTTCGACCGGCTTGAAGGAGGCACTGCGCACCGTGCCTATCACGGCCTGTCCTTCCGGGACCTCCACGGTGATGATCGCGTTGCCCGCATAGATCGGGCGCTTGAAGCTGCGTGGGCCGACGACCGCCATGATGTCGCTGACCTGGCCCGCACCGAGCAGTGCGGCGACACGCGGCATGAGATCCCTGCCGAAGGTGGTGGAGGGCGCCAGGATGCAGTCATAGCCGGCTGCGAGCGCGACGATCTGCGGCGCGAGCACGGCAGCGAGCGAGCCGCCCGTCGTTTGCGCGACCAGCAACACGCGCTTCACGCCGGCGAGTTGTGCCGCCTCGGCGGGGACCGGGCTGTCGGCAGCCGCGAAGACCACCACATCGGCGCCGGCGGCATCGATCTGCCGGGCACAGTTCAGGCAGCGTGCCGTGCTCTGCTGCAGATGCCGGCCGTCATGTTCGGCGATGACGAGGATCCTGCTCATGCCGACAGCCCCCGGTCGCGCAGGGCGGCCATGAGGGCGGCGACATCCTTGACGAGGATGCCCTTGCCGCGTGGTGTGGGCGCCTCGTGTTTCAGCGTTCGCAGCCTGGGGCTGGTATCGGCACCCAGGCTCTCCAGCGCGAGGGTCTCGATCGGTTTTTTCTTGGCCTTCATGATGTCCGGCAACTTGACGTAACGGGGTTCGTTGAGGCGCAGGTCGGTGGTGATGACGGCGGGCAGGTCGACCTCGATGACCTCGAGCCCGGCATCGACCTCGCGCGTCACGCGCGCTGCCTGCTCCCTGATCTCGACCTTCGAGGCGAAGGTCGCCTGCGGCCGGCCCCACAGGGCGGCCAGCATCTGGCCGGTCTGGCTGCAATCGTCGTCGATGGCCTGCTTGCCCATCAGTACCAGTTCCGGCTGTTCGCGCTCGACGATCTTCAGTACCGTGCGTGCGGCGCCCAGCGGTTCGAGTTCGGCGGTGGTCTGCACCAGGATGGCGCGATCGGCGCCCATCGCCAGCGCCGTACGCAGCTGTTGCTGGCAGTCCTCGGGGCCGATCGAAACCGCGATGATTTCGGTTGCGCCACCGCGCTCGCGGATGCGCAGGGCTTCTTCCAGTGCGATCTCGTCGAAGGGGTTGATGCTCATCTTGAGCCCCTCGGTGATCACGCCGGAACCGTCGGGTTTGACGCGGATACGGACGTTGTAGTCAACAACGCGCTTGAGACAGACGATGATTTTGTGCATGTTGGTTTCCTGAAGAGGCGTTATTTTCAACCACTGGTCCAGCCCCGACAAGTACAGAGCAGGATTCATGCTTGTTTCAATTGCCGATCTCGCTGCCCGCCTGGACGACCCGGACCAGGTCGTCGTCGACTGCCGCTTCAATCTGCAGCAGCCCGACGCCGGGCCGCGGCTGTATGCCGAAGGGCATGTTCCCGGGGCTTTCTACGCGGATCTGGACCAGGACCTGTCGGGCCGCAGACGGCCGGATCTGGGCCGTCATCCGCTGCCTGAAGTCGCTTCCCTGCAGAAGCTGCTGTCCGGCTTTGGCATTGGCCCCGGATCCCGCGTGGTGGTCTACGACGAGGGTGGCGGTGCGCTTGCGGCGCGCCTCTGGTGGCTGCTGCGCTGGCTGGGCCATGCGGATGTCGGCCTGCTGGACGGCGGTTACGCAGCCTGGTGTGCCGCCGGGCAGCCGGTCAGCAAGGCCCGGCCGGTGCCGCGGGCGGGCAGTTTCATCCCGCGACCCGGCAGCATGCCGGTGCTGACGACTGCCGACATCGAGGCCTCGCTGGGCACCGGGAAGATCCTGCTGCTCGACCTGCGCGCGCGGGATCGTTATCTGGGCCGCGTGGAACCCATCGATCCGGTGGCCGGACATGTGCCGGGTGCAGTGAGTGCGCCGTTTTCCGAAAACCTGGCTGCCGACGGCCGTTTTCGTCCGGTCGAGGACTTGCGCCGCCACTACGCGGCGCTGCTCGGCGGGCGGCCCGCCACTGAAGTGGCCTGCATGTGCGGATCCGGCGTGACTGCCTGCCACGGCATCCTTGCGCTCGAACTGGCAGGCTGGCCCGGGGTCGGCCTGTATGTCGGGTCGTGGAGTGAATGGATCCGCGCCGCGGAGCGGCCGATCGCGCGCGAGGTTTGAGGCGGTTCGGCCGCCGCGGTTGGCGAAGGAGCCCTTTCCCCGTAAAGTCAGCGCCCCGGAATACACCTGCGGCAGCAGAATCGGCTGTGGCAGGGCCATTGATCATCGACCTCGAAGGACTCACAGACCATGAGCACCAGCATTCTGCAACGCGACCAGCGCGCGGTACGCGGCACCATCGCCTATACCAGCAACAAGCCCGACCGCAAGGGCCAGGAGCGCGGCCGCGAGTATTTCCATATCACCGTCCACAGCGATGGCCGTCGCACCTGCATGGCGCACTCGGAGATCGATGACCGGCCCAGCGTGATGCGCGACATCGTCTACAGCCTCGACGCGCAGTGGTTGCCGACCGACTGCTTCGTGCGCCTGAGCGTCAATGACCGTTTCACCGGTACCGGCTGGTTCCGTTTCGGCAAGGACTTCGCCGAGTGCGAGACCTACACCGCACTCGATGGCCGGGTGACGCAGCGCATGGAAACCACCGGCAGGCTGCAGGCCTTCCAGAACCACGCGATCGTCTGCGATGCTTGGCACATGCAGCTCTTCGACCGCAACAAGGGTCCCGGCGTGCAGAGCATCGACGAGATGCTGCTGTCCTCGCCGGATCACCGCGGTGCCACCGGGCCGATGCTGTTCCGTATCGGTTTCGGCGTGGAATATGTCGGCGAGGAGAAGATCACGGTGAAGGCGGGCACCTTCGATGCGCTGCATTACCGTTTCGTGTCTTCACCGGGCCTGCCCGAAGCGCACCCGCCGTACGACATCTGGTGCACGGCTGACGGGGATTTCATCTTCCTGAGGGGAGTGATCGGCGGTTACATGCTCACCGAGTACGAACTGGTTGCCTTCGAGCGCTCGGTCTGAGGTCACTTCGGGCTGGCGGATGGCTCGAGTTCGATGAACTCCAGCCATTCGCCGGCCGGGCCGACCGTGACCCCGACAGCCTGGCCCTTGTAGGGGAATTCCGCGAGCCGTGCGGGTGGTGCGCGCCAGTCCACGCGCAGTTGATCGAGCCGTTCCACGCCGATGCTGACCATGGCGATACCCGGTGGCAGCGAGCCCTCGCGCACCTGGCGCGGCACTGACACCGCAGGATATTCATCCAGTTCGATCTCGAAGTCGCGGGGCATGGGTGCGATCGACAGCTGGTAGGTGGTCTCGGCCGGCAGATTCAGTGCCTGCGACAGCGTTTTGATCTGCCAGGCACTGGCCGGACCGGGTTTAAGTCCCAGCGCATCCCGGTACCAGTCCTGCATGGCCGTCATCGATGGACCGCCCACCACCATGATGAAGACCCTGTCCACCGGGCTCTCGGCCGGCGCCATCGGGATCTTGAAGGCCGAGGGAATCACGCGGGTGAAATAGATGAGTTCGCCGGCCGGGCCGAAGGCCTGCATGGCGCGCGGCGCATCCGGTGCCGGCCACAGGTCCCGGGGTGGTCCGATGACGCGAAAGGCGGAACCCTGCAGTTGGCTGGCGAGGCGGTCCGGGTCGGTGACGAGGAGTTCAACGGCATTCCAGCCGAAAGTGGTGCCGGGTGCGGGCACTACCGCAGCCTTGTCTTCGATAAAGCGCAGGTAAACCGCGCTGCCGCTCGCCGGGCCCATGATCACGAACGGCTTGCCGGTCATCGCCGGTGCCGCCCACAGCGCCGCCTGTTCTGCGCTGACGACACCTCGCTGGACGGGGGTGTAGGCCAGTTCCTGGCGCCAGGGTGTCTCGACCGCTGACAGCTGGTTGACCACGATGGTGACGATGGCGATGTGTTTGAGCATGTGGCCTGGTGATCCGGCAAGGTCCGCAGCCTGATTCTAGCCGGTCGTGATCCACCGGCAAGCGGCTTGGGGAACCGCTGTTAATCCGGTATCGTGGCCGCCGCGCACTGCAGGCCGTGCGTCAGCGGAAAACCACGATGGCACAACAGAACGGCAAGTCTTTCTACTATGGCTGGGTGATCGCCTTTGCCTCGGGCTGCGTCCTGCTTCTTACCAACGGCATGACCCTGGGCGGCCTGAACGTCTTCGACAAACCGCTGCTGGATTCATTGAACGAATCGATGGGCGGCAGCGTGAGCCTGGCCGGCCTCAAGACACGCGATGCGATCACCCTCGCAGTCGCTGGACTGATGGCGCCGATTGCCGGCGCGGCAGCCGACCGCTTTGGTGTACGCCCGCTGATGGTGGTCGGAGCACTGTGCCTGTCGCTGGGCTATTTCCTCTATTCGACGGTCGACAGCCTCAGCCAGATCTACTGGATCCACCTGCTGTTCGCCACGACGCTGGCCAGCTGCGGGCTGGTGGTCAACGTGATTCTCATCTCGCGCTGGTTCATCAAGGACCGTGGTCTCGCGCTGGGCATTGCGCTGGCCGGCACCAGCCTCGGCAACGGCACGATGCCGCCCGTCAATGCGGCACTCATGGGCGAGCTCGGCTGGCGGGCGAGCTTTGCCTGGACCAGCCTGCTGCCATTGCTGCTGATACCGGTGATCCTCTTCGTCATCCGCGAGCGTCCTGCCGACCTGGGTCCGCAGCTGCCGCTCGCCGGGCGTGCGGGCGGGGCCTCTGCGGTACCGGACGGCATGTCGCTGGCGGCAGCGCTGCGCACGCGCAACTTCTGGCTGCTGGCCTTCATCGCGATGTTCAGTTTCTTCTCGATCATCGGCACGCAGGCGCACCTGAACCTGTACATGCTGAGTCGTGGTTTCTCGCAGATGGATGCGGGCTTCAGCTACACCGTGTTGTTCTACCTGGGCCTGCTCGGCAAGGTGCTGAACGGCCTGCTGGCCGACCGGCTGGGCAAGAAGCGGGTATTCGTTGCCACGCTCGGCGTCATGGTGGTCGGTGCCCTGGTGCTCAGGTTGCCGCAGGCCGGTGGCATCTGGGCGGGCCTCGCGCTGTTCGGCCTGGGCTGGGGTGGCCTCTATACGCTGTTGCAGCTGCTCGCGGCTGACTACTTCGGGCCGCGACACCTCGGCAAGATCCTCGGCGCGATTACCGTACTCGATACCTTCGGCGGCGGACTGGGTCCGCCGCTGATCGGTGCGATCCGCGACAGCTCCGGTTCCTATGACCAGGCCTTCCTGCTGGTGTGCGTGCTGGTCGGACTGGCATTCGTGCTGGCCACACTGTTCCATGCCGGCACACCCGCCGATGACCGCAAGCAGACCACGACCTGACAGGGCGCCTCCAATGCAGCAAGCAATCAAACCCAGTACCGCGCTCGGTGGCGTGCGTTACGAAATCCGCGGGCGACTGGCGAACCAGGCGCACGAGATGGAGCGGCGCGGTTACGAGATCATTTCGCTGAACATCGGCAATCCCGGCCGCTTCGGCTTTCGCGCGCCGGAGACCATGCGCCTCGCGATCATTGAAAACCTGCACAGCGCCGAGGGCTACTGTCACCAGAAGGGCATTTTCCCCGCCCGCGAGGCGGTGGTCATGCAGCAGCAGGCGCGCGGCGTTGCCGGTGTGACTGCAGAACACGTGTTCATCGGCAACGGTGTCAGCGAGCTCATCGACCTGACCCTGCGTGCCTTGCTGGACCCCGGCGACGAGGTGCTGGTGCCGAGCCCGGACTATCCCCTGTGGACTGCCAGCGTGACCCTGAACCAGGGACGGGCAGTACACTATCCCTGTCGTCCGGAGGCCGGCTTCCAGCCGGATCCCGAGGTGATGGCGCGACTGATCACCCCGCGCACGCGCGCTATCGTCGTGATCAATCCCAATAACCCGACCGGCGCGGTTTACAGCGAGGAAATCCTGCGCGCCATCGTGCGTCTGGCAGAGAAGCACCAGCTGATCCTGTTCAGCGACGAGATCTATGACCAGATGACCTATGACGATGCGCGCTTCGTGCCGCTGGCGCCACTGGTCAATGACACCCTGTGCGCAACCTTCAGCGGCCTGTCGAAGGTCTATCGTGCCTGTGGCTACCGGGTGGGCTGGGTTTCACTCAGCGGCGCGACACAGCAGGCGACCGACTACCTGAATGCCCTCGACCTGCTGGCATCGCTGCGTCTCTGCAGCAACGTGCCGGCACAGTGGGCGGTGCAGACGGCGCTCGGTGGCTTCCAGAGCGTCCGGGACCTGGTACGGCCCGGCGGACGGCTGTACGAATCACGGCGCGTCATCATCGATTCGGTTGCCGAGAATCCCTACCTGTACGTGACGCCACCGGCGGGCGCGATGTATGCCTTCGTCGGCATCGACCGGAGCCGCCTGCCCAACCTGGACGACCAGGCCTTTGCGCTCGACCTGCTGGAGAAGAAACACGTGCTGGTTGCTCCGGGCACCAGCTTCAACATCCGCGACAACAATTTCTTCCGGATCACCAACCTTCCAGATGCCGACATGCTGAAAGAGGTATTCAGGCGCATCCGGGAGTTGCTCGACAGCTATGTGGTCGAGCGCACTGCCTGAGGCATCCACCGGCGGTTTCACTGCCGGCCTCGCTGCCGGCCTCGCTGCCGGCCTCGCTGCCGGCATGGCCGGTGCGTGCCGGCAGTGATGCCGGCCGTGCACGGAATGCTGGCCGACGGCGCTACCGTCATCACTGCCACGCATCGCCTGGCGCGCACGCTGCGGCTGGACTGGGACCGGCGACAGGCGGAATCCGGGCTGACCGTCTGGCAGAGTGCCGACATCCTGTCGCTCGATGCCTGGATCCGGCGCAGCTGGGATGCGGCGCTCGTGCTCGGCCGGCCTGCCGGCGCCCGGCGGCTGATCAGCGAGGATGAATCGCGGCTGCTGTGGCGACGGGTTATATCGCGCTGGGCCGGCCGCAGCGCCCGCAGTGCATCTGACGTCGGCGTGCTTGTTCCACTTGCCAGTTCGGCCTGGCGCCTCTGCCAGGCCTGGGATATCGGTTTGGCCGGGCTGCAGGCCGCTGCCGACAGTGAAGACGCGCGTGCATTTGCGGCCTGGGCAGCCGACTACCAGCGCCTGTTGCTGGACGGGCAGTGGCTGGACATGGCAGGCGCGATGCAGGCCTTGACCGCCGACTTCGCCGCCGGACTGCTGCCCGCGCCACCGCAACTCGGCTGGATGGCCTTTGATCCCTGGCCACCGGCACATGCCGCGCTGAACGAGGCGCTGGCAAAGGCCGGTTGCACGACGGTCATGCTGGAGACCCCGGCGACCCGGGCTGAAGTTTCGGTTGTCGGTTGTGCCGACGAAAGCGATGAACTGGTACAGGCAGCCGGGTGGGCGCGCCAGCGGCTCCTCGATGCGCCCGGTGCATCGATCGCCGTGATCATTCCGGAACTCGGGCAGCGGGCCGATGCGGTACGCCGGAGCTTTCTCGAGATCCTCGCGCCGGGCTGGCAGCTGCATCCGCCCTCCGTTTTGCCGCTCAGCCTGTCGGTCGGACGCGTGCTTGCCGATTACCCGGTGGTGCATGCAGCACTGCGTCTGCTGCAGGCTTCCGCCGGGCAGCCGGATTTTGAACTGCTGAGCCACGTGCTGCGCTCGGTTTATTCCGGCGGGGCAACCGCGGAGCAGGGCGGCCGTGCCGAGCTTGAGCTGCGGCTGCGCACGGCGCCTGCGGGACATGTCAGCCGGGAATTATTGCTTGCGCAGGCACGGCGTTTTGCCCCGCGTCTGGCCCAGGATTTTGCTGCCGCGACCGCCCTGCCTGGCAACAGCGATCGGCGGCTTCTGCCGAGCCAGTGGTCGGCGCTGTTCTCGCGCATGCTGGATGTCTGGGGCTGGCCCGGCGAGCGCCACCTCGACAGCGAGGAATTTCAGGCGGCAATGGCCTGGCAGGAGCTGCTGCAAGGCTGGGCCGCCTGCGATGAAGTGGCGGGCAGTATCGCGTTGCATGCCGCACTGGCGGCGGTCGAGGGCATGGCCCGCGATCGGCCGTTCATGCCCGAGGGCAACCTGGATGGGCTGCAGATTCTCAGTCTCGAGGAAGCCGTCGGCCTGCGCTTCGATCACCTCTGGGTGTGCGGCATGACGGCCGATCGCTGGCCGCCGGCGCCACATCCGCATGCGCTGGTGCCGCTGCCGTTGCAGCGTGCGGCGGCGATCCCCGCTGCGGCGCCGGCCACGCTGCAGGCCTGGGCAGAGCGACGCTTTGCACAGCTGTGTGGCTGTGCCGGCGAACTGGTACTTAGCTGGGCAAGGCAGCGCAGTGATGCCGAGCTGCTGATGAGCCCGCTGCTCACGATGTTCCCCGGGGTGCTGCCGGAACCGGAGCCGGTCGCGAGCAGTTCGGTGGCTGAATCCTCTCTTCCCGTTGATCGACATCCCGACCGGCATGCCGTCGCCGCTTCAGCCCGGCTGGATTCGGCAACACGGGATCCACCACCGGCCTGGCCGGCGGGTCAGCGGGTGCGCGGCGGCGCGCGCCTGCTGTCGACGCAGGCGGAGTGCCCGGCGCGCGCCTTCATAGAGGCGCGGCTGCATGGCAAGGAGCTGCCACGTCCGGGGCGTCCGCTGGATCCGCCCACGCGTGGCAACCTGCTCCACAGGCTGCTGGAACGCCTGTATGGGCAGCCCGAGTGCCGGGAGGGGCTGGCTGTGGTGTCAGAGGAGCGCCTGGCGACGCTTTTTGCCGGACTCATCGACGGTGTGCTCGACGAGGGCTTGCCACCGGCCGACGCCTTCCTGTGCCGTTTGCGCCAACTCGAACGCACGCGCCTGTGGTCGCAACTGCTGGCGCTCGTTGCCCTCGAGAGCGAGTGGGGCAGCTTCAGCGTCGAGACGGAAACGACACGCCTGCTGAGCATGGGCTCGCTCGACCTGAAACTGCGCATGGATCGTGTCGACAGCTTCGCCGGTGGCCTGCAGCTGGTCATCGACTACAAGACCGGCACTTTCAGGCCAAAGTCATGGTGTGGCGAACGCCTGCAGGACTGCCAGCTGCCGCTCTATGCCGTCGCGACCGGTTGCCGGGGCGTGGCGGTATTGCAGTTCACGCCGGGCGCGGTCCTGGTCCGCGGTGTCGGCGATCCTGCACTCGGGCTTGCTGGCCTCGCCACCCCGCAGGACTTCTTCAGCGACCCGGCGCTGGACTGGACCGGTGTGGTCAAACGCTGGCGCAGCCAGCTCGAGCTGCTCGCTGCGGAGTTTGCCGCCGGGGATTTTCGCGTTGATCCGGCGAATACGAAAAAGGCCTCCGGGCAGTATGCAGTGCTCACCGGCGTATACGCCGGCGAGGAGGCAGACGCATGAAGATTGCAGACACCGCACCGGACGAGGAGCTGCGTGTACGTGCGATCGAGCCGGACCGCTCCTTCCTGGTGCAGGCGCCAGCCGGAGCCGGCAAGACCGAACTGCTGATCCAGCGTTATCTGCGCCTGCTCAGCCTGGTCGAGGAACCGGAAGAGATCCTGGCGATCACCTTCACGCGCAAGGCTGCCGCCGAGATGCAACGGCGGATCTGCCTGGCACTGGCCGCCGGGACGCACGCGGCAGCGGCGGACAGCTCGAGTGCGCGTCGACAGCAGGCGCTGGTCGCGGCGGTCCGCAGCAGGGACCGCGCGCGGGGCTGGCGTCTCGGCGAATATCCCTCGCGCCTGCGCATCAGCACGATCGACAGCCTGAATTCCGCGCTGGCGCGCAGTGCGCCGGTCAGCAGCGGAGCCAATGTCCTGCGTCCGCTGGCGACACAATTCGAACCCCTGTACCGGCAGGCTGCCAGGGATGCCCTGCGCCTTCTCGGTGAGGACGATGCAACCGGCAAGGCGGTTGCCAGCCTGCTCGGCCATTTCGACAACCAGTTCGACCGCCTCGAAACGCTGCTGGCGGAGATGCTGGCCTGTCGCGACCAGTGGCTGCCAGTCACCGGTGTGCAGATGGATGCCGGCGCGGCGCGTGCCGAACTCGAGGCAGCCCTGGCGCGCGTCGTCAGTCATGAACTCGACCAGCTCCAGGCCGCCGTGCCGCCAGACCTGCTCGACGAGATCTGCGAGGTGGTACAGGCCGCGGCGATCAACCGCGGGACAGAGCCCGGCGGTGGTCCCGACGCCCGGCATCCGGTCGACGAGCGACTTGCCTGGTGGCAATTCACCGCGGCCACGCTGCTGACCAAAACCGGCGGCTTGCGTTCCCGGCTCTCGGTGAAAGAGGGCTTTCCCCCGGCGCAAAAGGATCTCAAGGCGCATGCCGCCGCACTGATCGGGCGGATTGGCACCGTCGATGGCCTGCTGCCACTGCTGGCGAGCGTGCCCGGCCTGCCACCGCCGGTCTATCCCGAGGTCCAGTGGGCTGCCCTCGAAGCGCTGTTGCGGCTGCTGCCCGTGGCGGCAGCCGGCCTCAAGCTGGTGTTTGCCGCGCAGGGCCAGACCGACTACGTGGAAATCGCGGCCGAGGGCAGGGCGGCACTCGGCGACCTGGATGGGCCGAGTGAACTGGCGATGCGCGTGGACTGGCGTATCCGGCACGTGCTGCTCGACGAGTTCCAGGACACCTCGCAGCCGCAATACGAGTTGCTGCAGGCGCTGACCCGGGGCTGGTCGCCAGGCGACGGGCGCACGCTGTTCCTGGTCGGTGATCCGATGCAGTCGATCTACGGTTTCAGGCAGGCCGAAGTGCGGCTGTTCCTGGCCAGCCGCGACCAGGGCATGCCGGGCGTGCCGCTCGAGTTCATCCGACTGTCGGCAAACTTCCGTTCCGCGCCGCCGCTGGTCGCGTGGGTCAACCGGATCTTTCCGCAGGTCTTTCCGCCGCGCGACGATCTGCTCACCAGCGCCATCGCCTTCGTGGCGAGCGAAGCGGCGGTCGCGGCGGAGGGTACGGCTGACGATGGCGGCGAGGAGCCTGAATTCGGCGTGCGCCTGCACGCCTCGCCGTGGGCGCAGGCGGGGGAGGAGGCACAGGCGCTTGTCGGCCTGGTCGAACGCTGCCTGCAGCGCTGGCCCGACAACAGCATCGGCATCCTGGTGCGCAGCCGCGTGCATGCCGATGCGGTGGTCTCGGCGCTGCGCGGCGCACAGATCGACTTTTCCGCACCCGACCTGGTGCAGATTGGCAAGACCGCGATCGCAGCGGAGCTGCTGGCCCTGACGCACGCGCTGCTGCACGCGGGCGATCGCCTGGCCTGGCTGTCGGTACTGCGTGCCCCCTGGTGCGGTTTGACGCTGGCCGATCTGGAAGCGCTGGCCGACCCCTCCACCGATGAGCAGTCGCCGCTGGCCGAGCGTTGCAGTGATGAGCGATGGCTCAGCCGCCTGAGTGCCGATGGCGCGATGCGGGTCAGCCGGCTTGCCGCCGCGATCAGTCGGGCCCATGCGCGCCTGGGGCAGATCGGATTGCGCGATGTGATCGAAGGCCTGTGGGTCGAACTGGGTGGTCCGGCGGTTGCCGGTGCCGACCTGCCACTCGCCGACCTGGTGCTCGATGTCATCGCCATGCATGACAAGGGCGGTGATTGCCCCGACCTGCTGGCACTGGATGAGGCGATGGCGGCCTCGCCCTCGTCATTGCCCGCCGGCAACAGCCAGGTCCAGGTGATGACGATTCACAAGGCCAAGGGCCTGCAGTTCGATACCGTCATCCTGCCCGGACTCGGCCGTGAGACGCGCAGCGACAGGAAGCCGGCCTTGCTCTGGCAGGAGGTTCCGTCAGCCGGTGGCCGGTCCGAGTTGCTCCTGGCGCCGGTGAACCAGGCTGGTGACAGGAATGCCGATCCGCTGTATGCGTTGCTGTGGCGCCTGCGCCGGCAACAGCGGCTGGCAGAAACCGATCGCCTGCTCTACGTGGCGGCAACACGGGCCCGCAAGCGATTGCATCTGTACGGCCAGCTGAAGCCGCGGGATACGGATGATCCGGCGCAGGACACGGCGTTGCCGGCGACCGGCAGCCTGCTCGAGCGCCTGTGGCCGGCACTGGCCGGGAGCTGGCCGGCGGCGACAGGGGACCCCGTCGTGCAGCCCGATGATCCGCTATCGCATTGGCGGCAACCTGCGCTGCGCCGTTTGCCTGCTGACTGGCAGCGCCCGCCACCGCCACCGGGCCTGCGCGGCAGGACCGCGGCAGCCGTGCAGGCTGGCGGCCTGGTGCCCTATGACTGGGCCAGTTCCTGGGCAAAGCATGCCGGGTCTGTTGCGCACCGCTGGCTGCAGCACATCGCAACGGTGGGTGTCGAGCAGTTCCCCGGCGAAACAGCCGCACTGCGCCGGCTCGATCCGGGAATCCGCCGGATGCTGGTCCGGGCTGGTGTCGATACCGGGAATCTCGATCGTGCGGCCGAACGGGTGCATGCGGTGCTGGCCAATGCTCTCGCCGATGAACGTGGCCGGTGGCTGCTGTCAGGTGGGCATTCCGGGGCGGTGAACGAGTACCCGCTGACCGTGAAAACGGCCGATGGCTTCCGTCACCTGGTCATCGACCGTTCCTTCATCTGCGAGCAGGGCATGCGCTGGGTCGTCGATTACAAGACCAGCAGTCACGAGGGCGGTGACCGCGCGCAGTTCATCGCGTCCGAATCACTGCGCCATGCACCGCAACTGCACGCCTACCAGCAGGCATTCGCACAGTTCGATAGTCGCACGGTATGCGTGGCGCTCTACTTTCCGCTGCTCAGGCTGTTGCAGCGCGTGGATCTTGCAGCGTTGCCGGCAGGCTCAGAATGAACCCGCCAGGCTGAACTCCCGGCCGCCACCGGCAGTGCGCGGCCCTGCGGACTGCAGGATCGTGACCAGTTCGGCGGGCGCGCTGTCCCGTGCCTTGACCGTCGCGGAGAGTTCGTAGTTTCTCGGTGGACTGAGGTTGAGTACACCGCCGATCTCCAGCGGTCCACCGGCATCGGCGAGCTTGCCGGTGAGTGGTGCGCCCGGGGCGATCGATTCGCTGTCGAAGCTGACGATGTAATTGCCCGCTGGCGTCCGGCCGGCGAGGACCGGGATCGGCAGCACGACCTGCGAGAGCTGTACCGTACCGATCGCTGTTTCCACCCAGCCGTCCAGCCAGGCGAGTTCTTGCATCCGGATGCCGAGCTGGCTGTTGCCGGTCATCGATGCCATGCCGGGCGACACCGCTCGCAGTGGCACGGCCGCCTCGATATCGTGAAGGACCAGCCTGCCGCCCAGGGAACGCGATACGTTCCCGGAAAGGAAACCGTCCGGCAGCTGCGCCTCGATGTGGGCTCCCAGTTCACCGCGCAGCAGGCGCAGGGGCGCGAACTGCCAGCGCAGCTGGTGAAAGCGCAGTGGTCCGGCGGCGAGGCTGCGTGCGCTTCCCGACCAGACGGTGCCGGCGATGCCGCTGGTGACGACCCCGGATCTGTTCAGCAGCGGGGCGAGGAGGCTGGCGGGAACGAGCAGCAGGAGCGACAGGAAAAACGCGGCCAGACCGGTGTAGAGCAGCTTGCGTTGCATGGCTACCGTGCCTGCCTCAGCGTCCAGCCGGACTGAGTACCAGGTTGGCGTTCACCCGCCCGGGTTCGCCGGCTGGATCGAAGCTCGCGGATGTGGCGGCAAGGCCCTGTCGTGACTGCACCTCGGAGAGCCAGAGCAGCACTTCGTCGAACGGCGCGTTCTCCATGCGCAGGCGGACGCCATCATTGCCTTCCGGCTGGTTGCGTTTGAGATAGTTGCTGAGCCCGCGTTCCCGGGTCGAGCGATCGATCAGCACGATCAGCGATTCGCCGCTGCCCGTGGGTGCACCAGCCGCTGCGGATTGAGGCCCGAAGCGACGCGCGACCTGCTCGATGTCGGTGAGCAGGCTGCGTTGTTCCGCGACACGGCTGGCCGCTGCATCGCGCGCCCGGTACACCGGCCGTATGCCTGCTGCAAAGATCAGTGCGACGAGCGCAAACAACGCCCCGCCCATCACCATCCATCGCTCGCGAGGTGCCAGTTTGTCGAACCATTGCTGAAGCGGGCCGAGATTCATGCACCACCCGGTCTGGCGGCAGAGCTGATCCGGATGCGTCCCTGGATCTCCTCGCCCTCGGCATTGGAGGACTGGATCTCGGCGTTCAGCTTGCCGTCCTCGGTGACCAGCTTGCGGATGCTGTCCAGCGAGTCGGCATTGGGTACGCGCAGCGTGAGTTCCATGATGCCCGTGCGGTAATTCAGGCTTTCTATGCGGGTGCTGCCGGTACGCGATACGGCGCTGGCGACGGTACGCAGCGTATCCAGGAACTGCCGGCCCTTCGCCAGCCCGTGTTCCGGGGAGCCGATCTGCAGTCGCTGGTCGACCAGCGCCCGCACGTCCCCGGCATTGCTGCCTGGAAAGGTATGCGCGATGGCCTGGCCGAGTTCGATATCGAGCGCGGCGGACTCCCGTCGCAGGCGCCAGGTTTCCACGCCGGCACTCAGCAGCATGGTGATACCCACTGCACCGACCAGTGCTGCCGCGAGGCGCCAGCGTAGCCAGTAACTCGCGAAACTGGAGCGCCTGGCATAGGGTCCCTGCAACAGGTCCACGCCCGGATTGACGGCGATGCCGGCCGCGAGCCGCGCCAGGGCGCCGTCCGGCAGGCGCCGGACCTCGAGGCTCTGCACCTGGTTCTGCAGTTCTTGCCACAGCCTGTTTGGCCAGCCCTCCGTGGTTGCGTCGTAGACCTGCAGGTTGCGCGGTGCGCTCACGCCGCTTTCGTCCGCAGGCCTGGACTGCGCAAGCCAGAGGGCCAGCAGTGCATCGAGTCCGTCCGTTTCGGCGGCGATGGCGTCGCCGCCGGGGTCACGCAGGATGACCTGTGCGTCCTCGAGCAGCACCGTCGTGGTGCCGGCCAGGTCGGTGACGCCGTCGCTGTCGGCGTAGATCGCCTGGGGCGCCAGGCCTGCCGCTGCCAGTCGCGCGACGAACTCATCCATATGCGTGCGCCGGATCACGGCAACGCTGATCCGGCCATCGGCATGGCGTGCGCCGCTCGCGAAATGCAGATCGTCTATGTCCTCGGCGAGCAGGTCTTCAAGCGCGAAGGGCAGGACCTGCGCAAGACGATTCTGGTTGCGGATGGGCACATCGGCGCGGGTGCGCAAAACCCGCGTGGCGGGCAGCAGGCATACCGTGCGTCGACCGGGGCTTAGCGCGGCAGCTCCGGCGACCGGGCCTGCGGCCGGTGCCAGCGTGCAGGCGCCGGTGTCGTCCACCACCACCCATTCGGCGAGTTCCGTGTTGCCCGATCGAAGGCGGACTACGAGGGTTTCACTCATCGCTCATTTCACATCAAAACTGCGCAGGCGGACCGTGACGTTTTCACCCTGGCGTTCCAGCAGACTGTACAGAGTGGACTGGGTGGTGCCAATAGAGGTGGTCACAGTCAGCAGAAACCAGT
>JAHDYM010000011.1 GCA_023383705.1 Gammaproteobacteria bacterium
GAATGGGTGGATCGCACCAGCAAGGAAATTTTCGCCAACCGGACGGTGATCGTGTTTTCGCTGCCGGGTGCCTTTACGCCCACCTGTTCCTCCACCCATGTGCCGCGCTACAACCAGTTCGCGCCGGCCTTCCGCAAGGCGGGTGTCGACGAGATCATCTGCATGTCGGTCAACGATGCCTTCGTCATGAACGAATGGCAGGAAGACCAGCACGCCACGGACATCACCTTCATCCCCGATGGCAACGGCGAGTTCACGGAAAAGATGGGCCTGCTGGTGAACAAGGATGCCATCGGCTTCGGGCGGCGCTCCTGGCGTTATTCGATGCTGGTGCGCAATGGCATCATCGAGAAGATGTTCATCGAGCCGCAGGAGCCCGGCGATCCCTTCAAGGTGTCGGATGCCGATACCATGCTGGCCTGGCTGGCGCCGAACATGGAGAAGCCGCTCGACATCACGCTGTTTACCCGCAAGGGCTGCCCGCACTGCGTGCGTGCGAAAAACGCCCTGACTGCGGCCGGGCTCTGCTTCGAGGAGTTGCTGCTCAACCGGGACTACACCGACACCACGCTGCGCGCGGTGGCCGGTTCAACCTCCGTGCCGCAGGTGTACGTCAACGGCAAGCACATCGGCGGTGCCGATGCGACCGAGGCCTGGCTCAAGAGCCGCAAGCCAGCCTAAAAGGAGCTCCGGTCCGTGCGGCCCCGGCTGCACGGACCGGCTATTCGCCGACCAGCCATTCGGCAATCCAGCCGCCCCGCGCGTCATTCGCCAGCTGCTCCCAGAGCCAGGGCAGCAGGTTCGCGAGTGCGGTATCCAGTCCATACGGCGGGTTGATCACCAGCAGCCCCGAGCCGCGCAAGCCCAGGTAGCCATCGGCTTCGGTCTGCAGCCGGGTGTGGAAGATCTTGCGAATGCCGGTTGCAGCCAGTTTTGCCGGCAGGCGCGCGGTCTGCGGATCGCGGAGCAGGGGATACCAGATCAGCCAGCTGCCACCGGGCCAGCGGCCATGGCCAGCGGTCACGGCCGCGATGACCGCTGCCGACTCCCGCCTGACTTCGTATGAGGGATCGATGAGCACCAGGCCACGTCGCTCCGGCGGCGGTACGAGGCCAGGCAATCCTTCGTAACTGTCCCGGTCGTGGATATGGACCCGTGCATCACGGCCGAAGCTCCGGCGCAGGCGGGCGAGTGCCCGCGGATGCAGTTCCAGCAATTCCAGGTGGTCCTCCGGCCGCAGCAGGTGGTGGGCGATCTGCGGTGATCCCGGGTATGAGCGCAGCGTGCCGGCTTCGGGGTTCGAGGCGCGGACGGCTGCCAGGTAGGGCTCGATCTCCGGCGGCGGTGCTGCTGCCGACAGGATGCGGCTGATGCCGGACCGGAACTCGGCATTGCGTCGGGCCTCGGGACTGTCCAGATCGTAAATCCCCGAGCCGGCATGGGTATCGATGACGCGCAGAGGCTTGTCTTTCCGCTGCAGGGCCCGGAGGGTCAGGGCCAGGATCGAATGCTTGAGCACATCGGCATGGTTGCCGCAGTGATATTCATGTTGGTAGCTCAGCATGCCTCTGCCACAATTACCGCATGGGACGCATATTTGAAACCAGAAAACACGTGATGTTCGCCCGCTGGAACCGCATGGCGAAGCAGTTTACGCGGATCGGCAAGGACATCACCATCGCGGTGCGCGCCGGTGGACCGGATCCGGACAACAACCCGGCGCTGCGCCGGGTGATCCAGAACGCCAGGGCAGTCAACATGCCCAAGGACAAGGTCGAGAGCGCGATCAAGCGCGCATCCGGCAAGGATGTGACCAACTACGAGGAAGTGATCTACGAGGGCTACGCGCCGCACGGCGTGGCGGTGCTGGTGCAGACCGCGACCGACAACCCGACGCGTACGGTGGGCAACATCCGCAACCTGTTCAACAAGAACGGCGGCAACCTCGGCACCTCGGGCAGCGTGGGTTTCATGTTCCGCCGCATGGGGGTTTTTCGCCTGGATCCGGCCGGCATCGACCAGGATGACCTCGAGCTGTACCTGATCGACCATGGCCTGGACGAAATGGGCGAGGGCAGCGGCGAGAAGGGCGAGCCGCAGCTGGTGATCCGCTGCAATTTTGCGGACTTCGGCCAGCTGCAGAAGGGTCTGGAAGACCGCCACCTCGTACCGCTGTCTGCCGAACAGGAATACATCTGCACGACGCCCACGGAGCTCCCGGAGGAGCAGGCCCGCGAAGTGCTCGAGTTCGTCGACAAGCTCGAACAGGACGAGGACGTGCAAAAGGTCTTTCATACGCTCGTCTAGCGCCGCGCCTTGTCCGATCCGGCCATCCTTCGTGCGAATTGAGCAAGCGATGGTTTCCACACCCGGTTTTCCGGGGCCGGCTGCCAGCACTGCGGCTAACCCTTATGGGAAATAGTTCTTCTATAAACTAGATTCGCCACCCTGCTTACGTAGAATGGAGCGGCTGGCAGGTCGGACTCGGTCAAAAGGGGGCGAATCATGGGCGCATTGGGACACGAAGGACTGAATATCGTGGGGCCAATGGGGCCGGAGGGGCTGGATGCTTTCCTCCGCGCCGTCATAGCTGGTGCCCTGGTGGTGGTTTTCGGCGCTGTTTATGCGGCCTGTTTTGCGTTCGGGCGTTTGTTCAGCAGCCTCATCCTGATGCGGGTGGCTTATGGCTGCTTTGGCTTGCTGATGGTCACCGTCTATGTGCTGGCGACTTCGCTGCAGCTCGGTGGCGTCTGGAACGTGCTGATGGTGCTGATGTTGGTTGCCTATTTCGTTGCACCCCGCATGATCTGGCGTCTGACTGCGGCAACGCATGAATAAAAGAAAACAGGCGCAATGATTCTTGTATCTACGGGCCTTACGGCCAGAAGGAGAGCAATACCATGAGTAATGTGCCCTGGTGGGCAAGTGAGAGCTTTTGGCGAAAAACAGCGATCTGGGTGACCGCTGGCATGACCCTTGTTCTCATTGCGCTGACCTTCGATACGGTAAAAGTGATTACCGCCGGACACTCGCGTGTACCGGCTTATGAAGTGATCAACAAGCGCATCTATTACCGCATGAATACCAAGCGGAAGTTCCAGGAGCCGGTCATCGGTGAGGATGCCCCGCTGTTTGGCAAGATGCTCTCGCCTGAAGAGGCAGAGGCCATGGTCAGCCACGGCAAGATGACCGTGCAGGCCAAGAACTGCGGCAGCTGCCACACCTTGCTGGGTAACGGCGCCTACTATGCGCCCGATCTCACCAAGGCATGGCTGGATCCCGCCTGGGCCGGTGAAAGTGTCCGCGAGACCCTGATGGTCCAGTTCCTGTTGGATCCGACCACCAACGCCCGCGGTTTTGGCAGTACCCGGCGCATGCCGAACCTCCATCTCACTGAAGAAGAGGCCAGGGCCGTGGTGGCATTCCTCAAGTGGACATCTGCCATCGACACTACAGGCTTCCCCAGAAACTTTACGCCCGTTGCGCAGGAGGGCGATCTATGAGCACCGCCAAAATTACCGGCATCGCCGCCCTTGACGGGGGACAGCGGCTTGCCGTCAAGTATTTCGCTGTCGCCATCGTGTTGTTTGGTGCACAGATCCTGTTCGGGTTGCTGGCGGGATTCCAGTACCTGAGTCCGGACTTCCTCTATGGTGTCGTGGACTTCAGCGTCAACCGCATGGTGCACATCAATGCCATGATCGTGTGGATGCTGTTCGGCTTTATCGGCAGCATCTACTGGTTGATCGAGGACGAGTCGGGGACCGAAGTCGTCGGTCTCTGGCTGGGTAATCTCGCCTTCTGGCTGTTCACGATTGCAGTCGTGATCGTGGTCGTGGTGTATCTGGTCATTCAGACCGGTCCCGGTCAGATCGAGAGTATCTGGTTCATCAACGAGGGCCGGGAGTACATCGAGGCGCCACGCTGGGCCGACGTCGGCATCGTGGTCTGCCTGCTGATCTTCTTCTACAACGTGGCCGCAACCTTCATGAAGGGCCGCTGGAGCGGTATCGCTGGCGTCCTCGTACTTGACCTGGTCGCGGTTGCCGGCATGTATCTCACCGGCATGTTCTACAGCCCGAACCTGAGCATGGACCAGTTCTGGTGGTGGTGGGTAATCCACCTCTGGGTCGAAGCGACCTGGGAAGTGCTGGTCGGCTGCATCATGGCCTGGGGTCTGATCAAGACGCTCGGCGCCCGCCGGCAGATCGTCACGACCTGGCTGTATATCGAAGTCGCGCTCATGCTCGGTTCCGGTATTCTCGGTCTCGGTCACCACTACTTCTGGATCGGTACGCCGGAATACTGGCTGACGGTCGGTGGTTTCTTCTCGGCGCTCGAGCCGGTGCCGCTGGTCGCCATGGTCGTGCATGCGGTATATGACTCCGGTGTACACCGCTTCAAGAGCCCGAATCATCCGGCGCTTGCCTGGCTGATTGCCCACGCCTTCGGCAACTTCTTCGGTGCCGGCGTCTGGGGCTTCATGCACACCCTGCCACAGGTCAACATCTATACCCATGGCACCCAGTGGTCTGCATCGCATGGTCACTTTGCGTTCTTCGGTGCCTACGCGACGATGAACATCGCCGTGTTCTACATTGCTGCCCAGAGATGGCGCGGTAACGTGAACTTTGGCGGTGGTCTGGTCGACAACGGCTGGAAATGGAAGTGGGCACTGGGCCTGCTGAACGGCGGTGTCGTGGGCATGACCATGGCGTTGCTGGTTTCCGGTTACGACCAGGTGTTCATCGAGCGCGCGCTGGAAGGCGCGACCTGGTCAGGCTTCTTCAAGGCGCAGCAGAATGTCTGGTATCTGCAGGGCATGTGGTGGCGGCAGATATTTGGCTACATGACACTGGCCGGCTTCTTCCTGCTGGTCTGGGATCTCATGACCATCGGCGTACGCGAGACGCGGCCGGCCGTGTTCCCCACTGAAGTGGCTGAACACGCTGCCTAGGAAAATCCTTCAAGGAGATTATGACGTGAAATCGACAATCATCATCGCGACGGCAGTAGCTGCGCTGGGCTTTGGTCTGAATGCATCAGCGGCAGACCAGAACGCTGCAGTCAAGGCCAAGAACCTGTGTGCCGCCTGCCATGGTCCGCAAGGCATCAGTGTCAACCCGCTCTGGCCGAACATCGCCGGCCAGAAGGCCGACTATCTGCAGAAGGCCATGCGTGACTACAAGAACGGTACGCGCAACGACCCCTTGATGACGCCGATCGGTACGACGCTGAGCGATTCGGACATTGCCGGGCTGGCAGCGTACTACGCTGCACTGCCGGCGGGTGGCTGACGCTTTCGCCCTGCCTGACTGAACGCAGGGCTGGATCCCGGACGGGATCCAGCCCTGTTTTTTTGTGGCCGTGTTTGCCGGCTTCAGCCGCGCAGGCGGTCGTAGACCTCCGGCGTGATCATGCCGAAGTGTGATTCGCGAGCACGCTTTTCCATCGCCTCCCGCAATCCATTCCGTGCTGCTGCCGGTTCCTGTTCGAATCTTTGCTGGGTAGCCAGCGTCCACATCACATTGAGTTCCTTGTTGTGCCAGACCGGCGCATAGGGGTCGGTTTCATGTGACAGCGGCAGGCTCGGGTGTTCCTGGCTTTCCACGAAGTGGAAGGCATCGGCCACCGGTTTGCCCCAGGATTTCTCGAATATGCCGTAGGCCGGATCGTTGGCGTGCAGCACATGCTTGTACTTGTAGATGGCGTTGGTGACGATGTCGATTTCGGCCTGTGTTTCGAGCTTGCGGGCCGGCTTGTAGTAGTGCTCGATCCAGACATCGAGATAGGCGGCGGCCGCTTCGTTGAACAATGCGTTATCGACCTCGCCGTACTGGCAATGCAGCAGGTAGGGTGAGGCGGTGGTGAGCACCCACTCGATCTTTGCCTCACCGATCCCCAGCGCCTTCCGGTACTTTTCCCAGACCGGAATCAGCGGACCGTAGTCCATGTCCGGGTGCGTCGGTGAGATATCCAGCAGGGCGATGGTCTGCCTGCCGTTGCCACCGAGCTGGAACATGTAGAAGGGCACGTTGTGGGCGGTGTCCGGGATTACCAGGATCACGTTTCCCTCAAGCTTCTTGCGAACGCCATATTCCTCGAGAATGACCGAGGCCAGCTTGTCTGCGCGCCGGAAATCGGAACTCAGGTAGGTGTCCCGGCCATTCTGGCGGCGGTTGGAAAAGAACTGCTGATAGTCGTCCGTGCTGAGGAATTCCCCGAAGCGGTCCATGAACATCTTCAGGGGGCCTTTTATCTTCGTTGCCAGATGATCCATTGCCAATATCCGTAACTGCCTAGATGTATTGAAGATTGTACATGATGCCCATGCTAAGCTGAAAAGATGACGCGGGCCGCCCCGGCTCCCGATCAGTAACCGTCAACCCGATTCCGATGAAAGCAGATAAGCCGCTGGTCAAGGCCTGGATCGCAGGCAGCGCATGCACACTGATCGCCGCCGTGGCCCTCGCTGCAGGGGGTGGCGAAGCTCGCCGGCAGCTCGACGCCCACGAGCATGGCGTCGGCAGCCTCGATGTGGTGATCGAGGACACCAGCCTGGAAATGGTGCTGGAGGGACCGATGGCCAATTTCCTTGGCTTCGAGCATGCGCCGCGCAACAGCGCGGAAGCCATGGCACTGCAGGAAGCGCTTGCGCGCCTGCGCGATGTCCGCCGCCTGTTCCGCTTTCCTGTTGGTGCGGCATGCCAGGTCACGGGCGTCGTCATCGATGGCCCGGCCCACGCCCGGGATGGCGCCGGATCTGGCGATGGGGACCATGATCATGACGAAGCGCATGACCGTGACCACGATGACGGGGCGCATGCCGACATCACGGCCAGCTACACGTTCCGCTGCAGCAATCCACAGGCCCTTTCGTTCGTGGATGTCGTCGTGTTTGCAGCGTTTCCGGAAACGAAGCGGCTGGTCGTGCAACTGATAGCCCCGGGGCGCCAGGGTGGCGCGACCCTGACCCCGGACCAGACCCGCGTGCAAATCGCAGCGCAATGACAAGCGCACCGCTCGTGGCTGTTCGCGACCTCGAATACGCCTGGCAACCGGGTCGGCCGGTACTGTCGCTTCGCGAGCTGAGCCTGGCGCCTGGCGAGCGCCTGTTCGTCAGTGGGCCGAGCGGCAGCGGGAAGAGCACGCTGCTGGGACTGATCACTGGCGTACTCCCGGTGCAGACAGGCCAGGTCGAGGTGATGGGCCATGCCATGCAGGCAATGCGTTCGGCCGAGCGCGACGCGCTGCGCGCCGACCACATCGGCGTCATCTTCCAGGTCTTCAACCTGTTGTCGTATCTCAACGTGATGGACAACGTCACGCTGCCCTGCCGCTTTTCCGCGCACCGTCGGCAGCGGGTGCTCGCGGCGGGTACCGATCTGGCGACGGAGGCCCGTCGCTTGCTCGGACGCCTCGGCCTCGACGATCCGGACCTGCCGGGACGACCGGTCACCGCGCTCAGTATCGGCCAGCAACAACGCGTGGCGGCGGCCCGGGCGCTGCTGGGCAGGCCGGAGCTGATCATTGCCGATGAGCCGACCTCGTCGCTGGACGCGCAGGCGCGTGCGGACTTCGTCGACTTGCTCGTCGGTGAATGCCGTGCGGTCAACGCCGGCATCGTGTTCGTGAGTCACGACCTGTCGCTGGCCGGGCACTTCGACCGGCAGTTCGCGCTTGCCGATCCGGGCAGGGAGAAAGCAAGGCGGCCGGCATGACCACGATCGGTACCATCATTCGCCTTGCCGGCCGCAGCCTGTGGAACCGGCGCGGCACTGCCATGCTGACCGTCTTCTCGATTGCGGTGAGCGTCACCCTGCTCCTCGGTGTCGAGCGCATACGCACCGAGACCCGCAGCAGTTTTGCCAACACGATATCCGGTACCGACCTGATCGTCGGTGCGCGCAGCGGTGACCTGAATCTGCTGCTTTACTCGGTGTTTCGCATCGGCAACGCGACCAACAACATCAGCTGGACGACCTACCGCGAACTCGCGCAGCGCCGGGAGGTTGCCTGGACGATCCCCGTCTCACTGGGGGATTCCCATCGGGGATTCCGGGTAATGGGAACCACGGCCGACTATTTCCGGCATTACCGCTTCGCCGGCGATCGAAACCTGCAATTTGCAGCGGGCGGCCCCTTCGATGACCTGTTCGATGCGGTGATTGGTGCCGACGTTGCCCGCCAGCTTGGCTACGTGCAGGGACAGTCGGTGGTGATCGCCCACGGGCTGGGCGCCACCAGTTTCGTGAACCACGACGACAAGCCCTTCGTGGTCAAGGGCATCCTGAAGAAGACCGGCACCCCGGTAGACCGGACGGTGCATGTGAGCCTGGAAGCGATCGAGGCGATTCATGCCGACTGGCAGAGTGGCGCCCGACCGCGCGGGGCGGAAATTTCCGCGGAAGATGTCCGCAGGCTTGAGCTGAGGCCCAGGGCCATCACGGCTTTCTTCGTCGGGCTGAAATCGCGCGCTGCGACCTTTCGCCTGCAGCGGGCCATCAACGAATACCCGGAGGAGCCGTTGTCGGCAATCATCCCGGGCGTTGCGCTCCAGTCATTGTGGGATCTCGTCGGCATCGTCGAGGTCGCGCTGCTCGCGGTCAGTGCCTTCGTCGTGCTTGCCGGGCTGCTCGGGCTCCTGACCACGATCCTGACCAATCTCAACGAACGACGCAGGGAGATGGCGGTACTGCGTTCCGTCGGCGCACGCCCGTGGCACATATTCACCCTGCTGATGAGCGAAGCCGGGCTGCTGGCCGTGTGTGGAGTCGCCGCCGGATTTGGCCTGCTGTACCTTTGCCTGGCGATTGCCGCGCCGTTCATCGAACATCGCTTCGGGATATTCATCGCGCTGAACCCGCCTGGCAGCTACGATCTGGCGATCGGCGCGATCGTCGTGTCGGTGGCGCTACTGCTGGGCGCGATCCCGGCATTCCGCGCCTATCGAAACGCGCTGGCTGACGGCCTGACCATCCGGCTCTGAGGAAAAATGCACATGCACATGCTGCCCCGCTTTGCGAGCTGCCTTCTGATCACCATCGCTGTCTGGTGCGCGCCGGCGGCAGCCGGTCCTGCAGCCAGGGAACTGGGCTGGGATGACCTGATGCCACCGGCCACCGGGGCACCGGCATTTCCGGGTGCCGGTATCCCGGGCAAGGATGGCGTGGACCAGGGCCCAGAGTCGCCGAGTACGCTGTTTTACACCTCCAATCCGGTGCATTCGCTGAACGGCCAGTATGTGAAACTGCCTGGCTATATCGTTCCGCTTGAATCCGACGAGGGCGGGCTGCTGAGCGAGTTCCTGCTGGTTCCCTACTTCGGTGCCTGCATACATGTGCCGCCGCCACCGCCGAACCAGATCGTCTATGTCCAGCTGGCCAAGCCATTCAATTTCCGCGACATGTCGCAGCCCTACTGGATCATCGGGACGATCAGCACCAAACCCTGGTCTGGCGACATGGCTGATACGGACTACGTCATGGCTGCCGAGCGGGTCGAGGTGTTCCGCTATTAGCGGGGGCTGAGCCAGGCTGCTGCAGGCGGTCCAGCGCTTCGCGAATATCCCGGCTGTCCGGTGCCATGGCGAGTCCGGTCTGCAGTGCCTCGCGGGCCGCTGCGGTTTCGCCCAGGGCCTGGTGCGTGCGGCCGATATACAGCCAGGCCTCCGCCTCACCCCAGACGGGCTGTGCGGAGCCCTTGGGCCGGCTCGCGGCAAACAGCGCAGCGGCACGCCGCAGTTTGCCCAGCGCCCGATTCTTGTTGCCGCCGAACATCATCGGCGTTTCGTAGTCGCTGACACCATCCTGAAAGACCACCCAGGGGTTGTCCGGGGCCTGTTCGATTGCGGCCGCGATCTGCCGGCCTGCCTCAAGCCCGCGCCATGCCGCCGACAGGAAGTGGTAGCGGGAACTCGCGCCATAGCAGGAGCCGAGCAAGGCACGCGCCTGGGCATCCTCACGGCGCTCGAGCAGGCGATTGAGTCCGTTGATGCAGTCTTCCAGGTGGCTGCGCGCCAGCGATTTGTCGTCGGCCACGAGCAGGGACTGGCGCAGGCGTGCATACGCCGCCAGGTACTCGGCGAGATCGCGTGTGGCACTGTCTTCCCCGGCGGTGGTGCCGATATTCAGGATGGCGAGGCGTATCGAGTCGATCGCCCCGGTGTTGCGCGCGTTGTAACTGCGCTCGATGTTGTCGCGGAGATTTGCCAGTTGCGGGTCATCAACCGGCATGGCCATCGCGCTGCACATGCCCAGTCCGCTCGCCAGCAGTGCCGCCAGGCTGCGGCGATGCACGCCGTGGCCGAAAAAACCGTGGCGTCCCGTCATACGGCGGATGGCCGTCCGCGCAGTGCGCGCTTGAGCAGCCGGGCCAGGGCTTCGGCGATCGCCGCATCGTTTTCGGGCAGGCCACGCACCGACAGGTAGACCCGGCTGGTAATCGGGATCTCGGTCCATTGCTCGGGTGCGCCGGGCGGGCTGCGTTTCGGATTCAGCGTGGGGCGCAATTCAAGTTCGCGCAGCAGGTGGCCGAGATCCGCATGATCGTCCGGGACGGCGTCGGCCGGTTTGCTCACTGTCGATGGCGGGAGCGTTGCCGTGGCAGTCATGGTCGCCGCCTGCGCCGGGCCTTCCGGGATCTTCAGCACCGGCAGGCGTGGGTGGGTGTCTTCATGCGGGGCCGCCGCTGGCGGTGCAGGCGGGCGTTCCGTGCCGAAGCGCTGCCGGATGGAGGCATCGGCAAGCCCGTAACTGCGTCGGTCGCCGCCAGGCTGCGGGTTGGGCGCGGGGTTGGCGGGTGGCGGAACAGGTTCCGGTGGGTTTGCCGAAGGTGTCGGACCGGGAGCGGTGGCAATGGCCGGGCTGGCCGGGGGAGCCTCGGCTACGGCTGGCTGGACAAACAAGCCTTCGATTTCCGCTCTGGGCAGCCCACGATCGAGGAGCTCCCTGATACCTTGTGCATCGAGCGCCGAAAGCGCCCGGCCGATCTCCGCGAGGCTGGCGGACAGGAGCTGGCCGCTTGCCTGCAACTCCCTGACTCCCTTGATGAAAAGCAGCCTGGAGAGGCACTCGTCAGGGTAGCGGGTATGCGGGCCGCGGCGGCCGACCTTGGGCAGCAGCCCGGCCTGGATGTAGTAGACGATGGTGCGCCGGTCAAAGCCGCTCTGGTCTACGAGTTCCGAAAGGGCATAGCTGCGGGGTGTGGACATGTCTGAGGCCTGTGCAGCGTCTATACAGTGGCAATATATACCAGAGCGTTAGACTGAAGTGTCGATATTCTGCCGATAGCATCCGGAGTGGCCCGTGTTCCCGATCAGTGACGAAAACCCGCACTTCCTCACCCCATGGACCACGATGGGGCTGATCGCCCTCAATATACTCGCCTGGGTCTTTGTGCAGGGCCTCGGTACCGAGCCGAAACTGGGCACTTCCGTCTGTACGCTCGGCCTCATTCCCGGCGAGTTGCTGCAGACCCTCGCCGCCGGAACGCGCTTCGAGATCGGCCCCGGCATGCTGTGCGTACTCACTAATACGCCGAACTGGGCCAGCGCCATCTCGCACATGTTCCTGCACGGTGGCTGGCTGCACATCATCGGTAACCTGTGGTTTCTCTGGATCTTCGGCAACAACGTCGAGGACTCGATGGGCCACCTGCGTTTCCTGGTCTTCTACCTGCTCTGCGGGCTGGCCGCTGCCGCGCTGCAGGTATTTGCCGATCCGCGTTCAGGCATCCCGATGGTGGGTGCGTCCGGTGCGATCGGCGGCGTGATGGGTGCCTATGTGCTGCTCTACCCGAAGGTGCAGGTAAAGATGCTGGTGTTCCTCGGCATCTTCGTCACGACCTTCAGCGTGCCGGCGTTCTGGATGCTCGGCTACTGGTTTGTCGCCCAGTTCATCGGTGGTATCGGTTCGATTGGTGCACAGGGCGGAGGAGTCGCGTTCTGGGCGCACGTCGGTGGCTATATCGCCGGTGCGATCCTGGTCTTCCTGTTCCGCGATCCGGAACTGGTGCGCCGCCATCCCCACTACGGCTGGTCCTGAGCGCCAGACGTTGTTCAGTCGGGCAGGGTTTGCCCGCGTGTCTCGACGACCAGGGGGATGAACAGCAGCCCGGCCAACGGCACGAAGGCGACCGCGAACAGCGCATACAGGATCACCGCCGGTGAGCCCGCACCTGCGGCCGCAACGCTGCCGACGACAAAGGGCCCCGCTGCTGCGACCACGCGGCCGATGTTGTAGCAGAAGCCGGCGCCGGTGGCGCGCAGACGGGTCGGATAGAGTTCCGGCAGGTAGTAGGTGAAGCTGCCGAACACGCCAAATACGCTGAGGCCGATGAAGAAGTAGGCGTACAAACGGGTTTCTTCCGGCAGATCGAGGCCAAAGGTCGCCATCAGCGCGAGGGCGGAGACGCCGAAATAGACCGCAAACATCGGCTTGCGGCCCAGCCGCTTGGCCAGCGGTATGGTCAGCAAGGTGCCGATGAGTCCGCCGAGGTTGAACGAGGTGGTGGCGATCGTCTTCCAGCTTTCGACCAGTGCGCTGGTCGCCGCCTTGTCGAGTCCGCCGGCTGATGCAGCCGCCTGGGCCAGCGTGGCACTGACCACCGGAATGAAGGCATTGCAGCTCCACCAGGTCAGCAGGGCCACGAAGGTCATCAGCAGGGCGCTGCGCGTGCGCGGCCAGAGTGCTGCCGAGAACAGCTCGCGTATGCGGGGTGCCGGGGCGCCGGATGCCTGTGCCGTCTGCAGCCAGCGTTCCGGTTCCTTGACGAACAGGCGCACGATGAAAGCCACGGCTGCCGGCAGCAGGCCGAACAGCAGCACGAAGCGCCAGCTGGTTTCCGGATCGGCGCTCATGAAGTTGCCGGCGACCAGCGCGTTGACACCGGTGGCGAGGAACAGGCCGAAAGGTGCTGCCGTATAGAGCAGCGCGCCGGCTTCGACACGGTGCTCGTCATCGACGACCTCGGCCACCATCGCGGCACCGGCTGCCCACTCACCACCGATGCCGAGGCTGGCAATGATCCGGCAGGCGATGAGTTGCCACATGTCCGTGACCAGCGCGCAGCAGGCAGTGCCTGCGCCGTACAGCACCATGGTGATCATCAGCGTGCGGCGCCGGCCGAAACGGTCGCTGATCGGTCCGAATATGACGCCACCGGCTGCCCAACCGAGCAGAAACAGCGAAGTCAGGGTGCCGGTCCAGAACAGCGTTGCGGCCTTGGCCTCTGCCGAGCCGAGCGGCAGCCCGAGCAGCGTGGGCACTGCATTCGGTGCGACGTAGTTGAACAGCAGCCCGTCGAACACGTCGAAGCCCCAGCCCAGCCAGGCGGCTGCCAGCACGGTCCACTGATAGCGGGTTAAGGAAAGCACGGAGGCAGGATATCCAGTCGACAAACCGGTTTTGCATGGTAGCAACGGCGGCCCGCCCGGCCAAACCTGCCGCGCGGGTCCTCCGCCTTGACCTATCCCCCGGGAGGGGATAAGAATGAAGCCCTGGATCCGTTGCGAGGCTGAAAATCATGTCTGCTGCCCGGGCCGCCACACTGCCGGCGCACACCCACGACCGCGCCGCCCACAAGACCCACAAGGATGTGCTGAACCGCCTGCGGCGGGCCACGGGCCATCTGCAGACCATCTCCGGCATGATCGAGTCGGGGCGTGAGTGCGGCGATATCGCGCAGCAGATGCACGCGGTCATCCGCGCGCTGGAAGAGGCAAAGTCGACGCTGATCCACGATCACATCGAGCACTGCCTCGAGGATGCGATCGGTCCGGTCAGTCGTGAGCAGCGCATGACCATCGACAACTTCAAGAAAATCACCCGCTATCTCTGATTCGCAGGATCCCGAGGAGCAGGCACATGTTGCGCGCCACGCTGGACTGGCTGGGTTTTGGTGAGAAGGGTCATGCCGTGGGCCATGGGCACGGACACGGACATGAGCACGACGGTGGCCACGCGCACACCCACGGCGTGATCGATCCGACCATTGCCACCACGACGCGCGGCATCTGGGCGATCAAGTGGTCCTTCGTGATCCTGGCCATCACGGCAGTATTCCAGATCGTGATCGTGGTCCTGTCCGACAGCGTGGCGCTGCTGGCGGACACGATCCACAACGTCGGCGATGCGGCCACGGCAATTCCGCTGTGGATCGCCTTCCTGTTTGCCCGCCGCAAGGCCACCGACCAGTTCACTTACGGACTGGGCCGCGTTGAGGATCTGGCCGGCATGATCGTCGTCGGCCTGATCCTGTTCAGTGCGCTGGTCGCCGGCTACCAGACCATCGACCGCTTGCTGAATCCGCAGGAGATCGGCTATCTGGGCGCCGTGGCTGCAGCTGGCGTGATCGGTTTCATCGGCAACGAAGCTGTCGCGGTATTCCGCATCCGCGTCGGGCGCGAGATACAGAGCGCGGCGCTGATCGCTGACGGCTACCACGCGCGCGTCGACGGCCTGACCAGCCTGGCCGTGGTTGCCGGTGCGGCCGGCGTGTGGCTGGGCTTCCCGCTCGCCGACCCGATCATCGGCGGCATCATCACCCTGCTGATCTTCGGGATCGTCTGGCAGTCGGCAAAAGCGGTGTTCACGCGCGCGCTGGACGGCGTGGAGCCCGAATTCACTGCGCTGCTGCGCCATACCGGTGAACATGTGCCTGGCGTGCGCAGGGTACAGAACGTCCGTACCCGCTGGCTCGGTCATCGCATGTATGCCGAGGCGGATGTGGTCGTCGACGACTCGTTGCTGGTGCGCGAGGCGGCGATCATCCTGGAGAAACTGCACCGGCAGGCCAGCAAGCATCTGCCGGCACTGGCCTCGCTCCGGCTTGCGCTGGCGACCGGCATAGATCCTGAAGAGCAGGCGCGCGTGGAGCAGAACCCGACACCGCCGCATGAGCATGGTGCACATGCACACGGGGATCATGGCCATGATCATGGCGAGCACGGGCATCCACATTGACGCGGTGCAGACTTCGGTTACCCAAGCCAAAAAAAAACCCGCACGAAGCGGGGTTTTTTCAGGCTGGAAAGTAAGTACCGGGTCAGGCCGCCTTGCGGCGGCGCAGGGCGCCCAGAGCGGCCAGGCCACTACCGAACAACCATACGGCTGCCGGAACTGGAACCGGAACAACCGAGAAGGTCATGTAGTTGGTGCCAGCTAACGCGATATCAATACCGTTCGAGATAATCAGTGTGCCACCGCTGTCCTGCACCACCGTCCACAGGTCAAAGGCGCCATCTACAGCATCGCAGCTACCGGCTGCGGGTGCACTGGCCAGACCACGCGGGTTGCCGGTGCTGACATCGTCACCGCCGAGCGTACGCTGCACGCAGTTGGTCATACCGCCGACGTTATACAGTGCCGAACTGTTGTTTGCGAAATCGTCGCCCAAGCTGATGTTCAGGCAGCCATTGGCGCCCACATTGCCCAGGAAGTTGCCTTCCGCACAGTTGTAGCTTGAGGCGGTGGTGGTATTGGCAGTGGTGTTAATCACCAAGTTGGTGACCCTGTCACCGATAACGACCGAAGCTGCGGCCGCGCCACTGCTGCCCAGCGTTGAGGCCGTATTGAGGGAGCCGGTCATGGACAGCACGCCCGTGGCCGAATTCCAGTCCCACACAGCCGTAGAGGGAGTGATGCCCATTCCAGCCAAGGTCGCGTTGGCCGGGTTGATGCACGCAGTAGCGCTTGAATACGTAGTGCAACCGTCCCACTTCAGCGTGCTCAAGGAACCGCTGCTGCTGCGTTGATTGTGGGCAACCAGGGTGACGGTGGCCGCATTGACTGTGCCAAATACTGACAGCAATGCAGCAATGGTTGCCAACCAAAGGACCGCCCGACTGTATCTAAACCGGCTGAAGCCAAAACCGATTTTCCCTTCTGAGAGCTACTCTGGCCTCTCGCAAGAGATCGCAAGGATCGACTTTCCATAATGCCGGGTGGAATGACCACTCAGTGACCAGCTCACTTGTTTTGCAGCGCGTTCTGCTTTTTGGCCTGATGCGGCGATGCGGCGCGCGGAAAACTGACGATCTCTGCACGCTGTAACAGGAACTCTGTGGGGGACAGAACCTCTGGCTGGAACGAATCCAGCTGTTCAGAAACCAGTCGCGTACGCGCGTTGCTGAAAGTAGCCGAGCCGCCGCTGCATAGTCCTGGAGCACGGCCTGTACATCGACGATATGCGGCTTGCAGTCCCCTAAAGGTCATGTCAGTATGACAACAAGATCAGCTCCCAAGGGATGGAAATGTCATGTCGGTGTCAGTCACGAGTCTGCCGGCCGGTGAAGTTGTGGTTCGGCCCCTGACAGGGGCGCTTGGGTGCGAGATTTCAGGTGTTGATCTTGCGCATCTGAGCGACGCGGCTTTTGCGGACATTTACCAGGCGTTTCTCAATTATTCCGCAGTGATGTTCCACGATCAGGAACTGACGCAGGAACAGTTCGCCGCATTTGGCCGGCGCTTTGCAAGACTTGAAGATGAGCCTTTTCTTCCCCATCGCGCCGATGTGCCAGGGGTTTTCTACCTGCGTGGCGCGCCACGCGATGGCAAAAGTCTCTCGACACAGAATCTTGGCTGGCATGCCGATCACACCTATCAGAAAAATCCCAGCATGGGTGCGATGTTGTACGCGCGGGATGTGCCTGAAGCTGGCGGCGATACGCTGTTTGCCAGCAACTATCTTTCCTACGAGGCGTTGTCACCAGCCATGCAGGTGTTTCTGGAAGACAAAATCGCCATCCATGATGTCCTCCAGTATGGTCTGAAATCCGGCCACTATTCGACGGCAACGCCCAAAGCCATCGAGGTGTTGCTGAAGATGCGGCAAGGCTTTCCACAGATGCCCCACCCCCTGGTCTGCAAGCATCCGGAGACGGGCCGCAAGATGCTCTATCTCAATCAGGCGTGGACCGTGGCAATCCAGGGTCTTGCGCCGGATGAAAGCCAGGCGATCCTGGATATGTTGAAGCGGCATTCGGTCAAGGACATCTTCTGTTGCCGGTTCCGCTATCGCAATAATTCACTGATGCTGTGGGATAACCGCGCAGTTCAACACAGTCCGAACTCGGACTATACGGGGCAGCGATTGATGTGGCGGGTAGCGCTGCATAGTGACTGGGTCCCGGGAACCTGAATCACGCTGCAGTTGATCAGGGAGCGCCACAGTCGTATCTGGAGTCCGGAATGCTGGAAGCTATCGATCTAAGGAAGAGCTACGGAGACCATGCAGCGCTAGAGGGGCTGAATCTCAAGGTTAAAGCTGGTGACATCTATTGTCTGCTCGGTGCCAATGGTGCCGGCAAAACAACCACCATCAACCTCTTCCTGAATTTTATTGAGCCGACATCAGGTACCGCCATGGTCAATGGCATCGATGTCACGCAAAGTCCGCTGGAAACCAAGCGCTATCTCGCTTACATCCCCGAACAGGTGATGCTCTATGGCAACCTCACGGGCATTGAAAACCTGGAGTACTTCGCGCGACTTGGTGGTCACGCCGAATACTCAGCCGCAGACTACCAGTCGTTTCTGGACCGGGTCGGTTTGCAGGCGAATGCTGCGCATCTTCGGGTGCGTACCTACTCGAAAGGCATGCGTCAGAAAGTCGGCGTGGCGATAGCGCTCGCCAAGCAGGCGAAAGCGCTGCTCCTCGATGAGCCAACTTCCGGTCTGGATCCGAAGGCCAGTAACGAGTTTTCTGCATTGCTTCTGCAACTCCGCAATGACGGCGCCGCCATCCTGATGGCGACGCATGACTTGTTCCGCGCCAAGGAGACCGGGAACCGTATCGGCATCATGAAGTCCGGGCGACTGGTGCAGGAGCTTTCGACGGACGAGGTGTCGCATGCGGATGTCGAGCGGATCTACCTTGAGCACATGCACTAGGGAAAGTGGTGAGTCGCTGATGGTATTTCGCGATGTGAGGCAGCGCCCATGATCCGGATCATCGCCCGCAAGGAATTTACCGAGATCGTCCGCGACGGTCGCTTCATGTGGACCGCTGCGCTAATGGTGCTGTTGTTGCTGACTGCCATGCTGGCAGGCTGGCAGCGACACAGCAGTTACATGGCAACCCAGGCCGCTGCCCAGGGTGCGACCAATACCCAGTGGTTGAAACAGGGCGACAAGAACCCCCATACCGCCGCCCACTATGGCAACTATGCGTTCAAGCCACTCGGGCCACTGGCCTTTTTCGACAATGGCGTTACCAACTACACCGGAACAACGGTGTTCATGGAGGCGCACAAGCAGAATTTCGCCATCGCCAGTCCAGCTGCGGATACCAGCGCGATCGGCCGCTTCGGCGAATTGAATGGCGCCATGATCCTGCAGGTACTCATGCCGCTACTCGTTATCTTTCTTGGTTTTACGGCGTTTGCCGGCGAACGCGAAAGCGGCACGATTCGCCAGGTGATGAGTATGGGCATCAGTCGTCTGTCCCTCCTGTGGGGCAAGGCATTGGGGCTGGGCTCGGCAGTGCTCATGGTGGTGCTGCCCTGCGTGATCATCGGGGCGGTCTTTATAGCCATGACCGATCTGCCCATGGTTGGCGAAGGCCTCGCGACCCGTATCGCACTCCTGACCGTCGCCTATCTCGCCTATGCCGGAATTTTCCTGTTCCTGACTCTTGCGGTATCGGCCTGGTCACGCAGTCCGCGTACAGCATTGATGGTGCTGGTTGGCTTCTGGGCCTTTACGGCTTTCATCATGCCGAAGACAGCGGCGGAGATCTCCAAGGCGGTGTATCCGAGCCCGCCTTACGGCAGCTTCATGGCGGACATGAAGGCCCACCGGGCGCGTGGCTTTGATGGCACACCACCGTGGGCGGAGCTTGGGAAATTCCAGGGCCAGATGATGCGCGAATACCGTGTCAGCGATGTAAAGGACCTGCCGTTCTACTGGACGGCGGTGCGGATGCAACGGCTTGAAGAACTCGACCAGCGCGTTTTTGACCAGCACTTTGGTGCGGTTACTGCAGCCTATGCCGGGCAACGCCGGTTCCAGGACCGGCTCGGCCTGCTTGCGCCGACCTTGCCGCTGCGTTCCATCTCGATGGGCCTGGCCGGTACAGATCTGATCCAGCAGCAGAAGTTTCAGGACGATGCCGAGTCGTTCCGTGAGGCCATGGTGGAGAAAATGAATGGCTACCTGTCGAGGGCGGCGGTTAGCCTGAACGGGGTTAGCAGTGCGAGCAACTACCTGGTCGCCAATGAGGACGTGTTTGCGATCGTCCCGCCTTTCCGTTATCAGCCGCCCGCACTTGCCACCACGCTTGCCGAGCACTGGATGAATTTTGCCGTACTGGCATTCTGGCTCGTTGCTGCAATTCTGCTGGCGTTGCTCGGCGTTAAAGGCATGGCCTTGGAGAGAGACTGATGTATCGCCTTATCGCCATGCATGAGACCCGCGCCCTGGCCCGTACCTGGGCGCTTTGGGCAATTCTCGCGCTATTGGTCTTTGCGATTGCTTTTGCCGCCTGGTCCGGTGGCCGTTCCGTCAGTCGCCAGCTCAAGGGTGCCGGTGATGCAGCCAGCTACGAGGTTGGTCTGCGTGACCGGATGCGCCAGGAGACCGCTGAGTATGAGGCGAAGGTCAAAGCCACTGGCGGACCGTACGAGTTTGCCACGGTCCGGCATGCCCCTGGGCAAGGCCCTCCGCAGGGCACCAATGCCGGGGCGGTAGGCGCTGAGACAGCAGCCTACATTGCCTTGCCGCCGACGGGCCTCGCGGCTTTGTCCATCGGGCAGAGTGACATCCAGCTCGACTACCTGCCAATTACCATGGGCAAGTCGCTGGCCATGACTGCAAACGCCGAACTCGAGAATCCGGTAAACCTTCTGGCAGGATCTTTCGATGTTGCGTTTGTGGTGATCTTCCTGCTGCCGATTTTTATTCTTGCGATGACCTACGATCTCCTTTCCAGTGAGCGGGAGCGTGGCACGCTGGCAATGGTCCTTGCTCACCCGGTATCGCTGCGGAAGCTGATGGCATCAAAGCTGATGGCCCGGGCCGCAATCATCCTCTTGGTCGTGACCGGACTTGGGCTCGTGGCCGTACTTGCCGTCGGGAATTATCTGGAAACCCCTGAAACGTGGCTTCGTTTCGCGCTCTGGATCATTGTCACGCTTGTCTACAGCATGTTCTGGTTTGCGTTGGCGGTCCTGGTAAATATTTACGGGCAGAGTTCGTCCACCAACGGCACGATTCTGGCCGGCGCCTGGCTGATTCTGGTGGTAATAATTCCGACGCTGATCAGCCTGGTGGCGACGACCATTTACCCGGTACCGTCGCGTATGGACCTGACCGTCGCCGCGCGTGAGGCGCAGACGGCGGCTGAGAAGAACATGGACAAGTCACTGAATGCCTTTTATGCCGAGCACCTGGAGTATGTGCCGGCAGGCGACCAGCGCGCCATGGACTTCATGACGCTTGGCCAGGCGAGTGCAAACACGATCGAAAAGGCGCTGTCGCCCTTGTATGCTGAATTTCAGGCCCGGCGTGGCCAGCAGCAAGGTCTCGTGCAGCGCTCCCAGTACCTGTCTCCGGCCGTGATGATGCAACTCGCGTTGAACGAGATTTCCGGCACCAGCAGCGAGCGCTATGAAGACTTTCTGCAGCAGGCTGCCAAATTCCGGACCGAGTGGAATGACTACTTCGCCGAACGGTTCCTCAGGCAGGATCCGCTGCGACCTGCCGACTACGACAGCTTTCCTGCGTTCCGCTACCAGCCAGAGCCATTCAGTGTTGTCCTGAAGCGGCTCGCTCCGTCGTTGTCGGGTCTGCTGATACTGTTGCTTGGTGTTGCGCTGGTCCCGCTACCCGGCATCCGGCGCTACCAGGTTGCGGCTCGCTAGGGCATGACGCCAATTCGTCTCGCTGGCGTATTGCTGCGTGCCTGAAGTGCCCCCGGGCGTCCCAAGGCCATCTCACCCCGTGAAATCCGTTAATGCCGCTCCCAAGCTCCTGCGGGAGCCTGAAGGGAAGACCATACGATCGCTGATGGTGCCGATGCTGCTGGGCATGATCGCGATGATTGTCTACAACCTTGCTGATATCTACTTTGTCAGCCGTCTCGGCACTTCCGCGCTGGCCGCCCTCAGCTTTACATTCCCGGTCGTGTTCCTGATTGGCGCTGTCACCGTCGGCTTCGGCCACGGAACGTCATCGGTATGCGCACGCCTGTATGGTGCACAGAAGATTGAGGACGTTGGACGCGTCACGATTCACGCAATCCTGCTTGCGCTCGTGACCTGTGCGGTTCTCATTACTGTCGGGTTGATGACCATTGATCCGCTTTTTAGGCTTTTAGGTGCCGATGAAACCACTCTCGCGATAATCAATCGCTATCTGAAAATCTATTACTTTGGCCTGATCTTCAACGTTGGCCCTCTGATCGCAAACCCTGTGCTTCGTGCGGCGGGTGATGCGAGGACACCGGCCATGATCATGCTGTTGTCGGCCGGCCTGAACATCACCCTGGACCCGATACTTATTTTCGGACTGCTGGGGGCTCCTAGGATGGGCATGGAGGGTGCTGCGGCAGCGACCGTTATCGCCAACTTCGGGACCCTGGTCGCATCTGTCGCTGCAATCCGGTTACGCGGGAATATCGTCTTCCCCCGCTCATTGTCTTTGGATCTGCTGTTCGATTCCTGGCGCCGGATTCTGCAAGTAGGCATACCTGCAATGACCAGCGCTGCGGTGGCACCGGTGACAACAGCAATCATTACCTATCAGGTTGCCCGGTTCGGGCAGGCGTCAGTGGCGGGTTACGGAGTCGCATCGCGGATCGAAGGGATGGTTCTGCTTGTGCTGGTTGCCCTCGGTACAGCGGTGACACCGTTTGTCGGCCAGAATTTCGGTGCTGGAAGAATGGACAGGGTGGCGAAGGGCATTAGCTGGTGCCAACGCTTTTCCGTTGCGTATGGCTTGTCGGTGGCGGTACTGCTGGCAGTCATCGCTCCGTATGTCGTAAGGCTTTTTACGGGCGATGAGGTGGCGATTTCCACCGCGCTCATGCATATGCGAATCGTACCGGCAAGCTATCTGGCGATCGGCTTTGCGCTGGCGGCCAGCAACTCGTTCAACGCAATCGGTAAGCCCATGCCGGGGATGATCATTTCCTTGACCAGGACGATCCTGGTCTATGCGCCGCTTGCCTGGCTGCTTTCCAGCGTGTTCGGACTGGTGGGTATATTCGCAGCCGCCTGCGCCGCAAATGTGATCGCCGGTGCGGTCGGGCTCCTGTGGTACCGGGTCATCTTCGCTCAGCTCAAATAGGTAGCGGTACCGTGAGCCGGCCCGCCGGGATAGTCCGGTTGTCCCCTGCATCGCGGCCCCATGTGGGCTTGACTTATATGGTCGTCATATTAACATGACAACCAATATTCCTCCCCCGCAGATGACAGAAGTCATGGCCACCCACCAGGCGTCACAGGAAAAGCCGGCAAAACCTCGCCAGTTCAGGGAAATGGACCATGCGGTCGTCCGGTTTGCCGGCGATTCAGGCGACGGTATCCAGCTGACGGGTTCGCTGTTTACGCATGATTCGGCGGTTCTGGGTCACGACGTGAGTACCTTGCCTGAGTATCCGGCTGAGATCCGGGCGCCGGCCGGAACGCGAGCCGGGGTCAGCAGCTTTCAGCTGAACTTCAGCTCAGCCGAGATACATACCCCGGGCGACCGTCCCCACATGCTGCTTGCCCTGAATCCTGCCGCGCTTGCGGTTCATCTGCCTGATCTCATGCCAGGCGGAACGATCGTTCTCGACGACGATACCTTTGATACGGCGGGTCTTGGCAAGGCCGGCTTCACGGGCACAGATCCCCGCGAAGACGGCACGCTTGCCGGATATCAGGTCTACCGGGTTCCTATCACCACGCTTACCCTTGAAGCTGTGCGGTCGCTGGGGCTGGACAAGAAGCAGGCGTCCCTGTGCAAGAACATGTTCATGCTTGGGCTGGTCGCATGGATCTATGATCGATCTGTGACTGCGGTAGAGAAGCAGATTGATTCGCTACTGGAGCGCAAGACTACCCAGCCTGCCACGTTCGATAAGTACAGGGAGCAGGCCAGAGCGAACAAACTGGCGTTCCGGGCAGGCTACAACTATGCCGATACCGTCGAGGTATTTGTCTGCAGGTATACCGTCGGCAAGGCGAAGCTTCCGCCTGGAACCTACCGGCGGGTCACCGGCAATGAAGCGACAGCCCTGGGGTTTCTGGCGGCTTCTGTCCTCAGCCAGAGATCACTCCTCTATGCCTCCTATCCGATTACGCCGGCCAGCGACATTCTTCATGAGCTGTCCAAGTACCGTCATTTCGGCGTGCGAACAGTCCAGGCAGAAGATGAAATCGCTGCCATCGCGATGGCAATTGGCGCTGCGTATGGCGGGTGCCTCGGGTTAACAGGCACCAGCGGACCTGGCGTTGCGCTAAAAACTGAAGCTGTAGGCCTGGCGGTAATGGCTGAGCTGCCGGTGGTTATTGTAAATGTGCAACGAGGCGGGCCTTCTACAGGGCTACCGACCAAGACTGAACAATCAGACTTGCTGCAGGCAATCTACGGCCGGAACGGCGAGTGTCCTGTGGTAGTTCTTGCTGCGCACAGTCCGGCGCACTGCTTTGAAATGGCAATAGAGGCGTTTCGTATCGCCATACGCTACATGACCCCGGTATTTCTGCTGAGCGATGGGTCGATCGCGAACGGTACGGAGCCCTGGCGCACGCCCAAAGAATCCGAACTGCCCCGCCTCGATTTGCCGCAAGGTGTGCCTGCTGGTGATTATCAGGTCTATGCCCGTGATCCGGAGACACTGGCCAGGCAATGGGTAGCGCCGGGTACGCCCGGTCTGGAGCATTGCCTTGGTGGTCTTGAAAAACAGGATGTCAGCGGCAAGGTCAGCCACGACTCGGCGAACCATCAGCGTATGGTGGAATTGAGAATCAAAAAGATCCAGGGCATCGCCAGGGACATGCCGGAGTTGACTGTCTTCGGTCGTGCCGAGGGCGATCTGCTGGTGCTCGGTTGGGGCGGTACCTTCGGCGCAATTCACCACGCGGTAGAGCGTGCGCAGCAGTTGGGGCTCTCCGTTGCGGCTGCGCAACTGGACTATCTGAATCCCTTTCCTGCAAACCTTGGCAGTGTTCTGCGCAGCTATCGCCAGGTCCTTATTCCAGAGCTGAATGCGGGCCAGTTGCGAATGCTGATTCGTGCCCAATTCCTGGTCGATGCCGCAGGCCTGAACAAGATCACCGGGCAGCCCTTCAGGACAAGTGAAATCGAGCTTGAAATTCTCCGGCTACTCGGGGTTCAGAACGTCGGCCGTGAGGATCCCCTGTCGCCAGGCAAAGGTGTTCACGGGACGATGGACTCATGACAAGCCAGAAATACGAACGGAAGGACTTTGTTGCCAAAGAGGAGGTGCGTTGGTGCCCCGGATGCGGCGACTATGCGGTGTTGTCGCAGGTGCAGAGGGTAATGCCGGAGATATGCGATCGATTGCAGCTTCGACGCGAAAACATTGTTTTTGTTTCGGGTATTGGCTGTTCCAGCCGCTTTCCGTACTACATGAATACCTACGGCTTTCACACGATACATGGTCGTGCGCCTGCCATCGCCACCGGGTTGCAGCTCTGCCGGCCTGATTTGCTGGTGTGGGTAATCACCGGTGACGGAGACGGGCTGAGTATTGGCACCAATCACCTGGTGCACTGCCTTCGCCGCAACGTGAACGTAAAAATCCTGCTGTTCAATAATCGCATCTACGGTCTTACCAAGGGCCAGTTCTCGCCAACTTCAGAAAAGGGCACAAGGACCAAGTCGAGTCCTATGGGGAGTATCGAGCAACCGATAAAGCCCCTGTCCATGGCGCTTGCATCCGAAGCGACATTCGTTGCCAGGGCAAGTGCTACGGATGCGAAGACCCTTCAGGACATCCTGTTGCGGGCGGCATGTCACCGGGGTTCAGCATTCGTTGAGATCCTACAGAATTGCAACGTCTTCAATGACGGTGCCTTCGACTCATTCGCTGCTACATCGGTGCGACAAGACCGGTCGCTCTATCTTCAGCATGGGCGCCCGATGATCTTTGGGGCCAACAGGGATCGCGCCATCCGTTTGCGTGCCGGCTTCCCGGAAATTGTCAGGCTTGATGAGTTTCCGGAAAAGGACCTTCTGGTGTTTAACGAGAGCGCTGCGCATCCGGGCCTGGCCTACATGCTGAGTGAGCTGGATGAGCAGGCTTTCCCCGTACCGATGGGGGTGTTCCGATGCGTTACCCGAAGCCCGTTCGGCGAGTTGCTCGATGAGCAGATTGAAACCGCGGTGGCGAAGCGTGGAGCAGGCAATCTGTTCGACTACATCAACTCCGGTGACACATGGAGGGTGACCGCGCCCCAGGGCAGCTAACGGCTTGCTGCTGCGCCGTGGACAAACTCGAGGGTTTCACGGTCGAAAACCAGGGCTGGTTGCTCGTACTGCTCACAGTTGTACCAGGTAAAGAAACGCTCGACTGGCCGCTTGTCGGTGTCCATGACTATCTGTTCGATGGTCAGCAGCGGGGCGCCCACTGCGGAATCAAGCATGGCCGCGAGATGCGAATCGGCAAGCGTTGCGCCTATCAGTTGATGGGCCTCACCGATCTGGATGCCCTGTTTTTCCAGTATCGCCAGTATCGTCATCGACCCGAGATCGCTTGCCTTGATCTCCGCACGATCTGCCGGGACGTGGGCTTCTACATAAGCGGCCGGCGCGCCGCGAAAAACACGAACGTAGGAAACCTTGGTTACGCGGTGGCCTACCGGAATCTTCAGATCAGTTGCAACTCGTGAGTCAGCGTCAATTTCAGTGACGTAGACCTGTGTCACTTTACTTCGCTGCGCGAGACCTCGAGCTGTGCGGATTCGTGCGTGAACGTTTTCTACGCCGCCTCGTTCCCGGGCATTTGTCGCAACATAGGTCCCCTTGCCGTGTACCCGGTATACGAGTTCGTCCTCAACGAGTAGGTCTATGGCCTTGCGGGTAGTGATGCGCGAAACCTTGAACAGCTTCCCGATTTCGTCTTCCGTGGCAATCTTGTCGCCCGGCCCGTACTTGCCATTACGGATCCACTCGCGGAGCGTTGTATAGACACGAACATAGCGAGGAGGCCTGGTCCGGGGGTCGCTGGCGTTACTGGAATTCGGGTTCATCGATCCTTAAGCCTCATGCCAACCGGCAAAGGTCCTGGTTAAGGTTGTAACGTCATGACGGTATAGCATCATGAGTGCGAATGGGTACTTCAGTTCCGCAGCAATCATCCGGATGTCCGGAAGTCGTTGCGCAGCGGTTATTGCCGCAGTTTAACATGTGGGCAGGCTGGTCCTCCGGCGTTGAAAGCGGGTCCCGAAGCAACCGGTTGCACCCGCGACGGCCATGGCGCATGTTGTCATTATGATATGACGACATATATAATCTGGTGACGATCTGCCGTTTGGGGAAATTCGAGTGAAATACGACCTGATCATTGTCGGTGGCGGTCCGGGGGGCGCCATGGCTGCGCGCTGTGCTGCCCGGGACGGTCTGAAGACCCTGCTGGTAGAGAAAATGAAAGCTGGCCGGATCACGCGCTTTTGCAGCCGCGATTTGCGCCTGGGAGCGGGTGGCTTTTCTTCGGATACCATCCCGACCGACGTCAACCTGAAGCGGGTCACCGTGACCATAGAGGTTGGCAGCCGTCACCACCGCATCCACTTGCAAGGCCTGCCACCCGACGCGGTGGTTGATTACCGTGGTGAGTTGAACCCGGTGTTTAACGAGACTCTTGTTTCGCCTTCCGGGCGCGCCTTCAGTCGGGATCACTCCAACCGCGACATCGAAGGCTTTGTCGTCGACAAGGAGCAGTTGCTCATCGGTTTGATTGCGGATGCTGAGGCGGCCGGATGCGTCATTCGCGATGGAACCAGGTGTCTGTCCATTGAAGACTCGACAGACGGAGTACGGGTGCGCGTGACCTCTGATGCCGGCGAGGAAGTGCTGTCCGCACGGCGGGCGATCATCGCCGACGGTTCCTTCTCAATGCTGGCGGAGCAGCTCGGCTTTAATGAAGGACGGTCACCAGGGCGTGGACGGATCAAGTTCATGAACCTGATCCTCGATCGGGTGAAGTTCCCGTTTCCGGAATGGCGTCGGGTCCGGTTCTGTCTGCCCTCCCTGCACAACGGGATCGTAAACATGGGACCCTGGCCGCCGGGATTGTTTCAGATCAGTACTTCCGCCAGCGTTTCGAATGAGGTGAACCTGCAGGGCATACTGACGACGTTTACGACAAACTCGCCGTTCAGTGAGCTGTTTACGGGAGCAAAGGTTATCGCCAGGCAGGCCTGCAATATGGATTTGCGGCCGCCAATCCGCGAGGCTGCACGGGGCAATGTCATCTGTGTCGGTGACAATGCTGCCTTCGCGGAGGTTGCCATCAAGGGCGCAATGGGTTGTGGTTATATGGCGGCCAGGTTCAGCAAGGAAGCGCTTGAAGGCCGGGATGGCAACGCCGCCTACAATGATTACTGGCAGCACGCTTTCAATTTCTTCAGTCCCCAGTACAACCGTCGGGCCAATAGTGTCAGGAAGATCACGGAAGCGCTGACCGATGGCGAGACCGATGATCTCATCGGCTGGATGGAAGACCGCGGAATTGCCGGTTTGCCCAACGACGTAATCGTTGAGCACCGTGAACAGCTGGAGCAGGATCTGCCGGATATCTGCGGGAAATTGCTGCCCCGTGAGCAAGACCGCGGTGATCGCCATGCGGTGGCATGAATGGTCCGGCTCAGTGAGCGGCGGTATGGCCAGGAGATTTTGTGATGGCGCTTAGAATTACAGATGATTGCCTTAATTGCTTTGCCTGCATTTCAGACTGTCCAAATGAGGCAATCAGTGAAGGGGCCATAATTCACGTAATTGACCCGAGTCTCTGTACCGAGTGTGTGGGTTCCCATGAAAGCCCCAGGTGCATCAAGGTTTGCCCGGCAGAGACCGCTATCGAGTGGGATCCGGAGCGGGTCGAGTCCAGGGAAACACTGCTTGCCCGCTGGCAAGAGCTGCATCCGGGCGAGACTCCCGTGTTGTTCGATAACGAGTGATGACTGCCAGGAGCCGATAGCGGGGAGCTTGCGATGGGATTGTATGTCCTGCGGCGGCTGGCTCTAACGATACCAATCCTGTTTGCTGTCATCGTTCTTTCTTTCTGGTTGATGCATGCAGCGCCAGGTGGACCGTTCGATGCCGAACTCATTGACCTTGACCCGAAGGTGGTCGAGAGCATACGTGCGGCATACAATCTCGATGCACCAGTCTGGAAGCAGTTCCTCGATTATCTTGGTGCTTTGCTCCAGGGCGATCTGGGTCCATCCCTCGTCTATTCGGATCTTCGTGTCAGCCAGATAATTGCGACGGGATTGCCTGTAAGCGTGACCGTCGGGCTCAGCGCGATAGCCATCGGCTTCACGGTTGGCATCGGATGCGGGATAGCCGCTGCCCTGCGGCAGAATTCATTCGTGGACTACACAGTCATGGCCGTCGCGATGACGGGTGTGGCAATCCCCACCTTCGTGACAGCACCGCTGCTTATCCTGCTGTTTGGCCTTTACCTCGGCTGGTTGCCGATTTCAGGCTGGGGTGGCGGTGATCCGAAGCACCTGCTTTTGCCGGTAATTGCGTTGGCGCTGCCGAAAGTCGCCACGCTTGCCCGGATCACGCGCGGTGCGATGCTTGAAGCAATAAACACCGACTATGTGCGTACCGCGCGCGCTAAAGGCCTTCGGGAATGGAAGGTGATCACCAGGCACGTTCTCCGGCCCATGTTGATTCCCGTCGTCAGCTACCTTGGTCCGACCATCGCAACCGTCATGACCGGCTCTGTCGTGATTGAAACGATATTCGGGCTGCCGGGAATCGGACGGGCGTTTGTCGAGGGTGCCAGTAATCGTGACTACCCCGTTGTAATGGGTATCGTGATTGTCTATGCGGTGTTCATCCAGATACTGAATCTCCTGGTCGATGTTATTTACGGATACCTTGATCCACGGATTCGCCAGAGCTACGGGCGACCTGGAATGACCACTGCAGGAGCGGGACTTGGCCGCAGCAAGTAGTCCCGGAAACCGGCTGGGGACGTCGATCTGGCGGGATGCCCTCTATCGATTCTCCGTCAATCGCGCGGCAATGATCAGCTTCTGGATCATTGTCGTGCTTGCCGTCATGGCAATCGTGATCCCGATCTGGGGGCCCCACCCCGTCGATGCGGTGTACTGGGACCGCATCCTGATTGCGCCCACGCTTGAAAACCGGCATTGGTTCGGTACTGATGCGAACGGCAGGGACATGTTTGTACGCACCCTCTACGGTGCCAGGATTTCGCTGACCATCGGCGTGCTGACGACGCTGGTTGCACTGGTCATCGGGGTCACATACGGCGCCATCGCCGGTTATTTTGGCGGGCGGGTAGATGTGGTCATGATGCGTCTGATCGATGTACTCTACGCGGTTCCTACGCTCTTCCTGGTCATTATCCTGGTCAGCGCCTTTGGCAATAATTTTCTGCTGATTTTCATCAGCATAGGTGCGGTCGAGTGGATGACCCTTGCAAGGATTGTTCGCGGGCAGACCCTGGCAATCAAGGGAAAGGAGTACATGGAAGCCGCACACGCGCTGGGCCTTCCTGCATCCAGGATACTGCTGCAATACATCCTGCCTAATGTGGTTGGCCCGGTGGTTGTATATGTAACGCTGCTCATCCCGATCAACATTATCGTCGAGAGTTACCTGAGCTTTCTCGGGCTGGGAGTGCAGGAACCATTCACCAGCTGGGGTCGTCTGATTTCACAGGGGTCTGGCGAAATGGAGATGGCGCCGTGGTTGCTGCTGATACCGGCAGGGTTTCTCACCCTGACGATGTTCTGCTTCAATTTCATGGGCGATGGATTGAGGGATGCCCTCGATCCGAAGAACCGGTAATGCGGACACTTTTGCGTTGTGAAGACCTGAGTGTCCGCTTCAACGTGCGGGGCGGCGTCATCGATGCTGTCAGCAATGTAAACCTGACCGTAAATCGCGGCGAGTGCCTGGGTGTTCTGGGCGAGTCCGGGTCTGGCAAGTCCCAATGTTTTCTGGCCGTCATGGGCCTGTTGTCCCGTAATGGCTCAGCAAGCGGCAGCGTATGGTTTGACGGACGCGAGATCCTGAATGCTCCCCGCAAGGAGCTGGACAGGATCAGGGGCCGGTCAATTGCCATGGTTTTTCAGGATGCAATGTCCGGACTCACCCCGTTCATGCGAATAGGCGACCAGCTAACCGAAGTGCTTGTCGAGCACATGGGTATCAGTGAACAGGATGCCCGCAAGCGGTCGGTGGAGGTGCTGGAGATTCTCCAGTTACCGCAGCCTCGGCGGCGCTTGAGGATGTATCCGTATGAACTGTCCGGCGGGATGCGTCAGCGGGCCATGATTGCACTGGCGCTGCTCTGCAAGCCCGAGCTGATCATTGCCGATGAGCCAACCACGGCTCTTGACGCCACGATTCAGGCGCAGGTGCTCGAATTTCTCGGTGGACTGAAGCGACGTACCGATACCTCTATCGTGATCATTACGCACGATTTCGGCGTGGCGCTTGAGCTGTGTGACCGGGTCATGGTGATGTATGCCGGCAGGGTAGTTGAATGCGGTTTGATCGGGGACATCGTGTCACGTCCACAACATCCCTATACCCAGGCGCTGTTTCAGGCGACCCTCGGGATTGACGCCGACCCTGAAAGCGATATTCCCACCATACCTGGTCAGGCTCCTGACCTGCAGAGACTGGCTACAGGCTGTGCCTTTGCGCCGCGCTGCAGTCAGGCGATACCTCGTTGTCATCAGTCGCGACCGGAGCTGAAGAAGAGCTTTGATGGGCATATGGCTGCGTGTTTCGTGGAGCAGAGGCGGTGACCATGCCCTTGCTTGAGGTGGAGAATCTGAGGGTTCACCTGCCGGTCCGGCAGCCACGCTTGTTCCGCTCGACCACTGCGTATCTGCGCGCGGTAGACGGAATCAGCTTTCGCCTGAATGCCGGGGAGACTTTGGGCATCGTGGGTGAATCCGGATGCGGGAAATCTACGCTGTGCCGGGCGATTCTGCAGCTGACCAGGATCAGCTCTGGCAAGGTTCTTTGGTGCGGTGAGAATCTCGCTGATCTCACTTCACAGGAGATGGACAAGAAGCGCAGTGATCTGCAGATGGTTTTTCAGGATCCGACAGCCAGCCTGAATCCGCGCATGACCATTGGCAGTGCGATCGGTGAACCGTTAAGGGTCTTCCGTCCTGATATGGATCAGGGCAGCCGACACCAGGCTGTTCAGGAGATGATGCAGGCGGTTGGCTTGCCTCCTGAGCTTGCGAACCGCTATCCCCACCAGTTCAGCGGTGGCCAGTGTCAGAGAGTCGCCATTGCGCGGGCGATGATTCTGAAACCGAAACTCGTGGTGTGTGATGAACCGGTCAGCGCCCTGGATGTTTCCACGCAAGCCCAGATCGTGAATCTGTTGAAGAGGCTGCAAAGAACCAGCGGCGCCGCATTCCTGTTTGTGAGTCACGATCTTCCGGCGGTGCGCTACATGTGCACGAGAATCATGGTCATGTACCTCGGGAAGGTTGTCGAGATCGCGACGCGCGATGAGCTGTTCGAAAACCCGCGACATCCGTATACGCGGGCGTTGCTTGGCGCAGTCCGCAGTTCCCGACAAGCAGGGCGGCAAGATGCCAGGATCGTGTTATCCGGAGAAATGCCCTCGCCAATGGACCCGCCAAGCGGCTGTGCTTTTCACACAAGATGTCCACGAGCCACGCAGTGGTGTCGGAAGGAAGCTCCGCAGCTGGATGACATGACCGCCAGTCACCAGGTGGCCTGCCACTACCGGAATGATCCGGTAGAAGCAGAGCCTGCTGCCAGGGCTGCCGGGCCTCGCGTGTAGTGCTCAGTCCTTGAGGGACAGGTAGCGGGCCATATGCGTGTCCATCTGGTCATCCCAGCCCTGGACGCGCTTGGCTACCAGGTAGGTCCGTGAAGGAACGAATAGCGGAATAATCGGGTGTGCAGACAGCGCCAGCTGCTCTGCCTTTTTCAGGTATGCCGCCCTTTCGACGGGATCATGCATGCGATTTGCAGCCCGGAGCATCTCGTCAAAGTCGTGACTGGAGTACTTCGAGTAGTTGCGGGCATTGTTGGCCTCCAGCAGATACAGGAATGCCGTGGCATCTGCATATGGGGCATAGAACGTAAACCAGCTGACATCAAAGTCACCATTTCTCAGGCTGGTGTCCTTGTTTTCAAATCCGGTTGTAGTCAGCTGTACGTCAGCACCTATTGACCGCCACATCGCCTGCAAGGCAACAGCAACACGACGACCATCCTCCAGATTCTGATAATCCAGGGTAAAGCGAAGTGGTTTGCTGCTGCTGAATCCTGCCGCAGCCAGCAGCTTTCTGGCCTCGGCTAGCCGTTGCGTGTAGGGTTGATTGGCGGATGGCGCCGGATTCCGGCCATAGCGTGGCATGGCAGGAGGTACCAGGTTATAGGCTGCCTCACTGCCGTCTTTGAGGATACTGGTGGCGATGATTTCCCGATCGATGGCAATCGACAGGGCCTTGCGGACGCGCACATCCGTGAAGGGCTGCCGCTTCGTATTGATGATCAGGTAACGAATTCCAAGCGCTGATGTAGTGTGAAGTTCATCCGGCATGTTCTTCTTCAGCCATGCCAGGCGATTGGGCGGGATGTTCAGGACGACATCCAGCTCCCCGGCGCGGAAGCGCTTCTCGCCAGTACTCCGGTCGGGGATGGGGTAGTAGAACACTTCATCGATGCTGACCTGGTTTGCGTCGCGGAAATAGGGGTTCTTCGCCAGCCGGTAATAGGTGTTGGGCACCCATTTATCGAGGCTATAGGCGCCATTGCCGACTATGTTCCCGGGTTTCGTCCAGCTTGATCCGTATTTCTCCACCACATGACGGGGTACAGGTGCCGTCGGGAAGCCGGCGAGAATATCGGTGAAGTACGGTGCGGGGTCTTCCAGGCTGACTTCCAGCGTCAGGGCATCGCGCGCCTTTACGCCCAGGGAATCCGGTGCTTTTTCACCCCGGGTGATGGCAACTGCATTCTTGACCGGAAACAACGTACCAGCACCGCGCAGCGCATTCTCCGGATTCACGACCCGTCGCCACGAGTAGACGAAATCCTCGGCCGTAATGGGCACGCCATCAGACCAGCGCAGGCCCTTTCGAAGCTTGAAGGTATAGGTCAATCCGTCTTCGGATCTGCTCCATGACTCCGATACACCGGGGACCAGCTTTCCGCTCTGGTCCTCTGTCACGAGGCCTTCGAAGAGTTCGTACAGCAGTGCTCCGCCGGATCCCCCGATAACTGCCTGCGGATCCAGCGACCGCAGCTCATTGGCAGTTCCACGGCGCAAGCTGGACTTGTTGTCGGCAGCTGCAGCCGGGTTCGTGAGCCAGGCGCCAAGCAACATCCCAAGCAGAACCAGCCGGATAGCGGACCGGTATGCGTTGAAAATACCCGATCCGACGCGGTTATCTGACCTGGTGATTAGCATCGCTGCAGAACTCCTTATATCTGGTGTTGACTGATGTCCACATCAGGCTGCCGCACGTGGCAAAGGCAGTACCTGTTAGCGTTCCTGCGCTACCGCAGCGGCAAGGCCGGTACGAAACCCCGGGTATTTCAATATCACACCCAGTTCATTTGTGAGGCGGAGGCAGCGTACCCTTTTGCTGGACAGCTTGCGCCGCAGCTCGGCGGCATCGTAACGGGTTCTGGCCTCGATCTCGCTGATCCGGACAGGGCGGGGCAGGTGATTGAGATCGGCAGCCAGATCGGCAAACTCCGATGCGCGATGAGGTTGCTCGTCGACCATGTTGTACACCATGCCCGAATTGCCTCTTTCCCATGCTGCGATAAAGCCTGCGACGAGATCATCCACATGTATGCGATTGACCCAGGGATCGCAGCCTTCAATCAATGTGTAATCTCCGTTGGCCAGGGGATGCCTCAGGCTTCGGCCAGGACCATAGATGCCGGTAATGCGGCAAACGCGGGCAGGTATCCCGTGCGCCGCGGCGGCAGCAACGCAGCGTTCCGCAGCGTAACGATCCGGATCGCCGGTACTGTGCGAAGAAATCGGCGTGGTCTCATCTACCCATTCGCCACCGCAGTCACCATAGACGGAGCTGCTGCTGGCGTACAGGAAGGCCTCCAGCAAAGGGCCGCTGGTTGCAGTTAAAACCGCCGGCAGCGGGTCAGCGGCCCTCAGTGGGGGCGCGAGGTAGGCAACCACTGACGGCGACAGTTCGCCGAGCGCCGAAAGAAAATCCGCTTCTGCGAGATCTCCGGGCATGGGTTCAATGCCCGCGCACTTGAGCTCAGGATTGTGCTCCGCACGGCGCGCGACACCGACTACCCGCAAGCCCCGCTCGATCAGGCGGTGGGCAAGGCGTGTTCCCGTATAGCCGCAACCAATGACAAGCGCAATTTTTCTCGAGTCACTCACCGGTACCCCGGCCCCAAAGAGGGCCCACCAATGTCAGGTCCAGGCAGTCAATCAGATGCTGTCGCAGCGAACCATCCTGCGCTCCGAAGTCGAACGATGCTCGTCATGTTAGCATAACAACATATCGATAGAAAAGTAGCTCGGGGTGGTGTAGCATTTTTGTCCGTCCCTCGTCCCTGTTGCATCAGACTGCCCGCCAGGAGTGAACAGAGTTATGAAGGCAGCGAGTTTCTTGCTTGGACTTTTGACCATAGGGCTGAGCGTGTTCGTTGCCGGATGTGGCGGTCAACCTGCACCCTCCGGGAGCAGCGAGGAGACGACTACCGGCATTCTCCTCGTCGCGCACGGTTCGAAATCATCGACGTGGGTCGGCATGGTGGAAGACCTGGCGGAACAGGTGCGGGAGTCGGTTCTGGCCAGGCCGGGGGTCAAGGCCGTTCGCCTGGCTTTTATTGAGGACACCAGTCCCGACATCGCAAGCGAAATGAAGGCCTTTGATGCGGAAGGGCTGGATGAAGTAGTCGTGGTTCCCCTGTTCATCGGCCAGGAGTCCACCCTGATCAATACATACATGCAGTTTCTGACTGGTATCAGATCGGAGGCGAAAGTCATCAAGCAGCTGCAGAATGAGGGCTTCGATGTCTACTACCCGCGGGCACGGGTCAGCATGACGCCTGCGCTCAGCGAAATCCTGAAAAAGAATGTCCTGCGTCGCGTAGAGGCCTTGCGCGGCAGCGATAGCGGCGAGGACATGGGTGTTCTCCTGGTGGGTTACGGCGACCAGGTCTACGGCCAACAGATGGAAGAACTGATGGAGGGTATCGGCCGGTACCTCAAGATCAAGACTGAAATGGATACCGTTGCCTATGCCTTCTGCGGAAGGCTTACCGACTACTCAGGGGCCCCGGTTGTCGAGGCGATCAACGAGCTCCTCGAACTGGAAAACGAGGTCCTGGTTGTCCCTGTGCTGCTCGGCGTCGACGAGATGCTGCAGCGGGATACGATCCAGGCGGCCGTCAACGCGGTCGCGACAAGCTCCAAGGTTCGCTACAAGCAGGATGCGGTGCTTCCTGACCCCGTAGTCAATGAGTGGGTCATCGAAAAGGTTCAGGAGGCCGTACAACGCATACAGGCCGCTGGCGGCAAGACCGTTCCATCACCCAACCGGAGTTGCAAGCCGGACTGCTGACAATGAGCGCTGCCAGCAAGCTGCATTTTCCGTGGCAGAAGACCGGCCTCACGGCGCTGGCCGTAGCAGCCTATGCCTTCTTCTGGCTGAATGGTCCTCTGCAGGAACCACAGCCGGTCTTTGAGTTCCAGGAACACATGTCCGGCTTTGCGGAGCCGATACGTTTCGGCGAGGAGACCAGGACAAGCCGCTTCGGTATGACGGCAGCCCGGGAAGAGCATCCCTACTATCGCATCATGACCGCAAAGCAACGGTCGCCGCGGTTGTTCGCAGTCATCGGCGATACGCGCACCAACCCGGGGCTCGGTGCCGATGTAGCAGCCATGGTTCTCAGCGGGGCGAAAGCAGTTGCTGCGAATCCGGACAACGCTGTTTTGAAAACGGCGCTCGATATGTACTACGTGGAGGAGCGGGACACGGCCGGCAACCTTGTGCAGCTCCACATGGAGAACACGGGCCTCAACAAGAATGTAAAGGGTTACGCAGGTCCGATCGATATCGGCATGATCGTGGGGATGGATGGAAAAATACGCTCCATCCGGCATTTGCGATCCATGGAAACCACCAGCTATCTGGCCGATATCGAGAAGGCCGGGTTTTATGCCCAGTTTGAGAACATGCCGCTGGACGGCAAGTCCTATGAGGTGGACTTCGTCAGTGGCGCCTCTCTTACCAGCGAAGGAATCGCCCGCTCGGTCAGCAAGCTGGTCAGCATTGCCCGGGAATCACCTCTTGAGGTCTACGTCGATACACAGGCGACCGGCTTTGATGTGAAAGCCGTTCCGCCGCGTACATGGATTCTGCACGCGATACTGATCGCTGCGCTGTTTGCCGGGGTTCGGTTTAGGCGGGTGCGCCAGTCCAGGCGTCTGAGTCTCGCCCTTGCGGTGTCAAGCATCGTCTACCTGGGCTTTTACGCGAACAATTCGTTCACCTATGTAACGTACCTGCAGCCATTCCTAGGCACCGGCTGGTCTTACCTCCTTGGCGCCTATGCAGCGATGGTGCTGGCAGGTGCCATCTGGGACGGCAATTCCTACTGTCGCCACGTTTGCCCCTATGGCAATGTCCAGCGATTGCTCACGCGCATCATGCCCTTCAGGGGCAAGCTCCCGGTGTCGAATCGGATACTCGGCGGTCTTCGCTGGGCAATTACGATTGCCTTGTGCATCGGGATTATTTCCGGATTACGGGACTGGGCCAGTTACGAGCTGTTCCCGGACCTGTTCGGTATCGAGATTCTGGATTCAATGTGGTTCTGGCTTTCGCTGGCCGTGGTCATGGCTTCCGCCTATTACCCGATGCTGTGGTGCCGGATGCTGTGCCCCACCGGTGCCATCCTCGATGGTGTTGCATCAGTCGCGCGAACCCGCAAGGCACGAGGTCCGGTGCAGTCACCGGCCTTCGCCGGGATACCGGTCACCACGGAGCAGGCGCCTGGCTAAGCAGGCATCATATGGCTTGACGCAGAAGATCAACCATTCAAGGAGAAGCACATGTTGAGGTTCCCGACCCTGATGCTCAGCGTTGTATTAGCGACGCTGATTCTGGCGGCCTGTCAGCAGAAGGTGGAGCAAGCACCTGCGGCCGCAAGCGCGAGCCCGCACAAGATCGGCATTCTGCTGGTCAATCATGGCTCCCGGCAGAAAGCCTGGCGGGACATGCTGCTGGATGTTGAGAAAGCAGTCGACGACCGGCTGCTGGCGTTACCCAACGTCAAGGCCGTTCGTACGGCATATAACGAGTACAACGAACCTTCAGTCGCAGCGCAGATGAAGGCCTTCGACGACGAAGGCTTTGATGAGGTTATCGTGTTGCCGCTCTTTCTGACCGTTGGCGCGCACACCAATTCGGATATTCCGAACCTGGTTGGTCTCAAGAACGATCCCAAAGCGCTTGAGGCGCTGCCGAAAGATGGCGTACCGGTCTACCGGCCAAAGGCGCGGGTGACCTTGCTGGAAACGATCGATTCCACCGAGTTTCTGAAGGCCAATATCCTGCGTCGTACCAAGGCGCTTCTGAAGGATGACGATGGCAGCAAGTATGGCGTTACGCTTGCCGCTTACGGTGATGACCAGTTCAACCAGCAGTGGGAGGCGCTGATGGGAGAAATCGGCAAGCATCTTAAGGAGAATGTCGGAATTGGCGCTATCAACTATGCCTGGAGCGGACATCTGGTTAACTACTCCAGCGACCCGACGCGCAAGGCAGTCAACCAGATGCTGGCCGAGAAAAAGAAAGACATCGTGATCTCTGTCTACGTGGCTTACGACAAGAAGTTTCAGACAGACGTTATCGGTGGAGGCATCAAGCAATCGGACCGTCCCCAGGACGTTCTCTACAATGAGCCTGAGGCGATCCTGCCCGACGAGAACCTGAACAACTGGGTGGTAGATACCATCAAGGAAAGCCTGTCGGTCGGCCGACTCGGAGCCCTCAACGCCGGTACCTGAGAGCCCTGCGACCGGAGCCCGGCTTGAGGGCTCCCGCTATCCCCTGACAACAAGGCGGACGCAGTTACAGCACTGCGTCCGCCTTGTTGTTTCCTGGCCTTTACTGGTAGCTCTCGCCGAAACGTACCGTAGCGCTGATGCCGTAGGTCCGTTCGCGCGGATAGGTCACGGAAAAGCGGAACGGCACGAAGTCGTCAAAGTTTGGTCGCGGCCCCTGGTCCACGTAGGGAGCGTACTGGTTGTCCGTGTTACCGAGATAGATGTCCCGGAAAGCGGCAGTGGGATGGCCATCATCGAACAGGTTGCGTGCCCAGAGTTCCACGGTGTAACGGTCTGACTTCAGGCCCAGCTTGGCGTTCACGTAGGTGTGGCCTGGCAGCCAGTTCTGATTGTCATTGCCCGTGTATACATCGCTCTGATAGCTGATGTCGCCGCGTGTGTACCAGTTCCAGTCTCCCGTCAGTGGCCGGTCGTAGCTCAACGATGCACTGCCCATCCATTCCGGCTGGCGCAACATGGTATTCCCGGAAACGTCACCAGAGCGACTGTTGCATTCCTCAAACCATGTCTGGCGTTCGTCTGCGGTCGCCGGCGGTGTACCGCAGTCGGCCCGGAAGGTGGGGAACAGCGCATAGGTATCCTGCCGGGCATTATCCAGTTCAGCATCCACCCAGCCCAGGGTGGCCGTGGCGGTGAGGAACTCCGTAACGTTGAGTGCGGCCGAGATCTCTGCACCGAGGACCGTGGCATCACCGGCATTGACGTTAACGCCGATCGGTTGCTCCAGACGCTCGCCGGTGGCCGGATCCTGGTCGATCAACTGCCGCAGCACGATCTGTCGCCAGTCGTTCAGGTACACGGAAATGTCCAGGCTGAGGCGCCGGTCGAACAGATAGCCTTTGGCACCGATCTCGTAGGCCGTCATCGTCTCGGGTTCAAAGGTGTTGACGATGAGGGTGCTGCCCGCGATGGCCAGCTTGGGGGTCAGCAGCAGCAGGCCGCCCGGTTTTTCACCGTAGGCGATTGATCCATACATCATCCAGTCATCGGTGGCCTGGAAGTTAAGGCCCACCCGTCCGGTCCACATTTCGAAGCGGCTGTTGCCGGTAGGGCTGCAGATGAGGTCACCATCGTCATTTGCTGGTACGGCCCCGGGGGCGCAGGTCTCCAGTGATTCGACCACCCGGGTGTCAAACAGGTCGTCGCCGCAGGGGTTGGCAATCAGGGCGGTCGGATCGCCGGGATCCGGTACCGCATACCCTTTGGGAGTGCAGAGTGAGTATGCGTTGATCCGGATGTCGCGTGTCTCCTGGGAGACCCGTAGCTCACCGCGTGCGGTCAGACGGTCGGTCAGGTCGTAGTCGAGGCCGGTAAACAAGGCCCAGCCCTCCGTCTTCCGGTCTTCGGTTACACGACGGAGCGGATCGAGACCGCCATCCGGGCTGTAGCCGAGCGTGAACGGATCGTCGGCGAACATGTTGTAGAAGATGGCTGTGCCGACGGCAAAGTCAGGATTCGTTGGCTGAAACGGCGGCAGACCAATGGTCGGTATCCCTGATGGCCAGTTTGGTGGCGGCACTGTGGCGATGTTCTTGCCTTCGTGTTCTTCCAGCTTGACCTGGTACCAGTAGACACCGCTGGTATAGCGAAAGCGTTGGTCGGCTGGGCTGGTGAAGCGCAGTTCCTGGCTGAGTTCGTCGGATTTGGAGCCAGGCTCCACGTCGACCAGACCGGAGAAGAAGCGGAGATTGGCCGGAGTGGGTATTCCGTTGTCAGTACATGAATTCGGAACCCTTGCGCCTTCCTGCACGGCGGGCGAGCAGTAAAGAAATGACTGGTTGTTGCCCAGTCCGCGGGCGAAATCGTGTCGGGCATTCTCGCGGGTGGTGGAGTATCCCGTCAGTGAGGACAGGGTCCCGTACCCGGCGAGATCCCAGTCGACCTTCAGGTTTACCCGATCCAGCTCCCGCTGTTCACCGGTGGCCCCGGCCGGCCTGGGAATGGCATCGCTGCCATTGAGTCCGGGGATGGATTCGATTTCCGGAATCTTGCCGCAGTAATTGAGGAATCTGACACCTGCCTGGACCGGGACGCCGGTTGTGTCAGGCGGGGCCTCGACCTTGTCTTCACAGTTGGCCGGCAGGCTGACTGTCGGTGAGCCGTCAAGATCGTCGTTGGACTTGTAGTAGCTCAGTGCAACCTCGAGGTCGTCCGATGGAAGCCAGAGCAGGCTGCCCTGCAGGCTGCGGTAGCGGTAGCCGCCGATGTCGATATCTGACAGGGAATTATCGTAGGAGCCGTCCCACTCATCGTACAGGACGGACGCACGGCCGAGCAGCGACGGGCCGAGCAGCGGCCCTGTCATGCTGAGCACGCCTTTCATCTTGCCGTCATTGCCGGCTTCAATGGTGGCCTTGCCCTCGAAGACGTCGCTGGGGCGTTTCGTCACATAGTTGATGGCACCGCTGAATGCATTGCGGCCGTACAAGGCGCTCTGCGGACCCTTGACGACTTCGATGCGCGCGATATCGATCTGGCTGAAGTTCAGGCCTTCGCGGCTGGAGATATAGACGCCATCGACAAATATGGCGGCGTTGTTCTCGCCGAAAATATCCGTCGGCACGACGCCGCGAATGACCGGCGTCGGCAGTGTCTCGCCGAAGGCATTAAAGAATGACAGGCCGGGCGTCTGCTCTGCCAGGTCGGTGAGATTGTTAATACCCATCGCTGCGATGCCGGCCTCATCGAAGGCCGTGATGGCGAGGGGAACTTCTTTCAGGTTTTCTTCGACCTTGCGGCTGGTGACGATGATTTCCTGGATCGCGAGGCCATCACCGGCAGTGTCCTGGGCATACACCGTGGTATTGTCGAGCGCAAGGATCGCGAGCACCGCGCCGCCAACGCAGGTGCGCCAGATACCGTAACCGGCTCTGCATTTCGACAGGCTCATGTTGCGGAGTCCTCGTCGCAGCAGGGTTGCACCCAGCAGTAACAGGCCCCAGAGGTCCAGGGCACCGGCTCCGCCAACCTTCCCGGTAACGGTGACCAGCGGGTTGACGGTGATGTTGACGGTGCCGATGGCCAGATCGAGATCGCCATCGCGCACTGTTAGCTGGCAACTGTCGCTGCCGCTGTATCCATCTGCCGGGGTATACACGAGTCTGCCAGTCGCGTTCGCGGGACTGACAATACAGGTGCCGTGCACGGCCTGTGTGCTGACGGTGACTTCATGTTGACTCGCCGCACCGTTACCCAGTTGTATGAATTGCCCAATGGCGTATGCCGCCGAGGCATGGTCCTGGTCTGCCGAGATGGCCCAGACTGAAATGGCTGGCTCCAGATCCGCGATGGTTACGGTTACATCCGCGGAGTCCGTTTCACCATCGTTGTCCGTGATGGTGTAGCCGAAGACATCCATGCCTGTAAAGAAGGCCGCATCCGTAATCCTGTAGCTGAGCGTCGTACCGGAAACCGTGACAGCACCATGCTGGGCAGTTGTCGTAACGCTCACGGTGGCGGGGAAATTTCCGAGACTGCCTCCATTTCCGGGAGCCGTGAAGGTACCGGTCAAGTCGAGCGGTGCAGTGGCCCGCGTGCCTATTGCAATTGAACCGGCCATCGCCTCCGGGCTCAGTCCTGACACGGTGATTGCCAGCGCGACGGTAGCGCTATCGGTATTTACACCGTCGGTCACGGTATAGATGAGAGTGTCGTCGCCGCTGGCGCCAACATCTGCGATATACGAGATCATGATATCGGCTTGATTCCCCTGGTTACCGGGCGCTCCGTTGACCAGAACCGTGGCTGTACCCTGGGTTGGCGGCGTGCTGATGGTCACCGTGACGGGATCGGAAAATCCTGTGTCATTGGCCATCGCGTCAATGGTCACTGCGACGTTTTCCGGCGTATTAACCGGCCCATCGTCGTTCGCCACGATACCGATCGCTGTGAAATAACCGCTGGACCAGCTGTTGCATGCAAAGCCGGCGGTTGCACCGGGATCGCTGCCGCAGGCGAAGGGCGCGCCAAAGGTCTGGAATTCCTGGACGTCGAAGCCGGCCAGTGTCACCACTTGCCCCGCCGCATTGGTGGAAACCTTCAGTAGCAGCTGGTCCCAGCCCGCGTCCTCGGCGGTGACGTGTCCTGCCCCGGGCGCCAGATTGGGGCCGATCAGCAACGGTGCAAAGGAAACGACGCTGTCCTGACAATCGTTGTTATTCCCGGTATCTATGCAGGCGAGATTCACCACGGTGCCTGTGGTCCGCGCTCCGGTATTGCCTTCAAGCGAACCGAGGCCGGCATCGGTCACTCCTGACCAGCGATCCGGGTCGCTGACGGCGCCGCTGAATGAAGCGTGGCAATCCATGGATCCGAACAACTGACCTGCACAGGGCAAGCTCTCCGGTTCGGTTGGGCTGTTGAACGTGAGCAGGGTGGGGAAGCCTTCCGAGCCTATGACGTAGTCATAGCCACCAAAAACATTGCTCGTGGCAGCGTCTACTGCTCTGGGGGCAAGGACCTGGGTCATGCTCGTGTACTTGTCCACCACCTTGTCGCCGGTATGGCGAATGATGTCGCCGCCCAGCGGCGAGGTGAGCGTCAGGCTGAAGCTGATCAGGTCGTCTGTCCCGGCCGGCGTGCCGCTGTCATCGATGCTAACCGAGCCGTTGATCACCTGGCTGATCTGGCCACTGTTATGCGTCGGTACGAATGTGACGGAAAAGGCTGCCGGGTTCTGGTTGTAGTCGTAGTAATAAATCTGGCTGAAGGGACCGGTGATTTCGCCGGTCCCCGGGGCTGCCAGCACACTGCTAGGCCCGCTGTCGTACATGCAGTTTTCGCCACCACCCACTGCGCCTGTGAGTTGCTGCAGACAAGCTTGTGCTGTCGGGCCCATTTGCCCTGCTATAGGTGTGGCGGTAGTAGCAGCCATGGACGGGGCTGCGGTGTAAAGGCAGCTTGCCATCAGCAGGTCGATGATGGCTGCGCGGCGTAGTACGCTCTTCATGGAAAACAACCCCCCTGTTACTACAACTCATTCCGGTGTCCCCCGGCTTATCCGCATAACCTGCCCTTATAAAAGACAAGGCCGTATGTTGATATAATAACATGACAACTCTGGCTGTTAACAAGTATGAAAACAGGCGGTCGCGGAAGCTAGATACCAGCTGCCCATCTCTGGTTTGACGCAGTGCGGGGTTCTGGTTCCCCTGGCAAAAAAAACCGCACAGGGAGGCTGTGTGAAGACAGTCTTGGAGCTGACAAAACTGACGCTCTGCCCGAGGCCATGGGTTTTGCCAAGGCGGTGCCGAAGGAGACCAGCCGCAAGCCCTGCCATCCGGGCGACCTGTTGAAGCTGTACCGGTACGGCAACCTGAACTAGGTGAGGTCGAGCCGGCGGCTGGAGCGGGAGTGCCGGCGGAACCTGGAGTTGTGGTGGCTGCTGGGCCAGCGAGGTTTTGGCCACCACCGGGTACAACACCACCTGCGTGACCGATCCGGATGCCCAGTTGATGCGCAGTGGCCGGACCGGGATGATCATCGGCTACAACGTGCAGGCCAGCGTCGATGAACAGAGCGGCGTGGTCGCACACCACACCGTGACCGCGGAAATGGGCTTGCAGGTCCTGGCCCACAACCTCCAGCGGGTCCTCAACCTCAAAGGCGCCGAGTAGTTCGCCTCGACCCTGGCCTCAGCCCGATTAGGCCCGGATAAAAAAAGCCCCGCCATCACTGGCGGGGCTTCGATCTCTGGCCGCTTGGCAGGCCGCTCTCACACAGCCTTTTTCCCAAGCTGGAAAGAATGATTGGGTCAGGCGGCCTTGCGGCGACGCAGGCGACGGCCAGCCAGTGCGGCTACACCGGTGCCAAGCAGCCATACTGGAGCCGGCGCGGGTACCGCGGCAACGGTGAATGTCAGGTAGTTGGTACCAGCAAGCGCGATATCAACACCATTTGACAAAATTAGCGTGCCACCACTGTCCGTCACGCCCTGCACCACCGTCCACAGGTCAAAGGCGCCATCGACAGCATCGCAAGCACCTGCCGCAGCTGCGCTGGACAGACCACGCACGTTGCCGGTGCTGACATCGTCACCGCCGAGCGTACGCTGCACGCAGTTGGCCATACCGCCGACGTTGTACAGTGCCGAACTGTTGTTTGCGAAATCGTCGCCCAAGCTGATGTTCAGGCAGCCATTGGCGCCCACATTGCCCAGGAAGTTGCCTTCCGCGCAGTTGTAGGTTGAGGCGGTGGTGGTATTGGCAGTGGTGTCAATCACCAAGTTGGTGACCCTGTCACCGATAACGACCGAAGCTGCGGGTGCGCCACTGCTGCTCAGCGTCGAGGCCGTGTTGAAGGAGCCGGTCATGGACAGCACGCCCGTGACCGTATCCCAGGTCCACACAGCCGTGGAGGGAGTGATGCCCATTCCGGCCAAGGTCGCGTTGGCCGGGTTGATGCATGCAGTCGCAGCGGTATACGTAGTGCAACCGTCCCACTTCAGCGTGCTCAAGGAACCGCTGCTACTGCGCTGATTGTGGGCAACCAAAGTAGCATCGAGCAACGCCGCATTGACAGCGCTCGATACCGATAGCAGTGCGGTAACCGCAGCCAGTAAAGGAATGATGCGTATCTTCATTAGTCTGTCCTCTAAAAACCGTTTATACGTGTTCTTCTAACAAACTGGGACAGGACGGTGTGTTTCATTACACCGATAGAAGCCCCCGTTGCCGGTTACTTCCCCCCCCTCGGACGAACGAATGCGGCCATGCCACATCCGCTTTTTCTACTTCTGTGCCCGACTCTACACTCAATACGCAAGATCACAAAGCGCGAGTTTTCATAATATCTGCTGAAATGACCATCCTGCGAGCAGATCACTGGTTTTGCAGTGCGTTCTATGTTTGATGTGGCGGGACACCGCGCAAAAAGCTGACCAGGCCCGCCCGCTGCAACTGGAATTCAGTCGGATACCAGAACTTCTGGCCGGAGCGGATCCAGTTGCCGAGGAACCACTCGGGTACCCCGCGTTGCTGGAAATAACGCAGCTCATCCGCGTAGAACGAGGATACGGGGCCGGTCGACAGGGGCTCCCAGTTGCGCGGCAGGTGAAAGCCCATCCTGGCGCCACGCTGCAGGATGCGCAGCCGTCCGCCGACAAAGGCGGAGACGCAGGCACTGGAACACTCCCGGCTGCTGTAGGTGTCGAGCCCGTGCGCGATGATGATTTCCCGCAGGCGCACGCCTTCCGACAGTGCACCGCCGCCGCTGTTCAGGCGGATACGTCGCACGCCGGGGTTGCTGGCCAGCAGTGCCTCGACCGCTGCGCTTGCGCCGAAACCCAGCCCGCCGCTGAGCTCGATTTCCCGCGCGCCTGGCAGCAGGGTGACCTGGTACTGGTAGGGCCCGAGCGCCCAGGCGACGCGGGCCGCAATGACCTGCTCGGCGCCCGCAACCAGGCCGCGCGTGGCGATAAACAGCGTGAACAGTACCGCTGCCACCTGGCCGAGGCGCGCCGTGAAGATCCTGTCGGTGGTATGCAGGCTGCGATCGGTGGCCTGCCACAGGCCGACCATCTGCCACAGCGGGATGATGCCCGTCTGCAGGATCACCAGGCCCAGTATCGCCGCATGGCTGGATGCGGATTGCCCGCCGGCCAGGCCGCTGGTGTGCGCGATCCACGGAATCAGCCAGTACAGCAGTAGCGTGAGCACCACGCAGTTGAGCCACCAGCTGACGCCGAGGCGCAGCTCGCCGCGCCAGTGGCGGGCGACCCAGGAGAACAGGAACATCCGTGGAGTCTAGTGGCCGAAGCTGGCGGGTTCCAGGGACTTTGCCTCGGCTGGATCGAAGCGTACGGGTCGTCCATCCCGGTTCCAGATGATGAAGGCACCGATGCCGATCAGCAGGTTGGCCACGCCGGTGAGGACGATCGGACCGGAGGCCATCCAGTGATCGAACAGGTAGCCGCCGGCGAAACTCGTGAACAGGATGCCGCCGGCGCCGCACAGGCCGGCAAAACCGATCACCGAGCCGCGGACGTCGATGGGCGTTTCCTGGCCCAGCAGGCCGGTGACGGTGAGGATCACGCCCATCTGCCCGACGCCGACCATTACGCAGCCGAGGTAGCCAAGCGGTGCGAAGGGATGTACCTGCAGCCCCAGCAGCGTATAGCCGGTTCCGGCCACCAGCAGGGCCACCATCACGCAGGCCAGGCGGTGGAAGCGGTCGATGGAGATGCCGATGAACGGTGCCGAAAGCACCGAGGAACCCTGGATGATGGCCAGCATGATGCCGGCGCTTTTCAGCGCTTCGGCACCGCTCATGCCCTCGTCGCGGCCGAGCTGCTGCAGCCACAGCGAGACGAAAGTGACCACCAGCGTCAGGTCGGCCCGGCCAACGCCGGAGCCTGCATAGCAGATGATCAGGCGCGGATTGATGCGGCCTTGCTGCAGGCCGATCTGCAGGGTCTTCATCAGCCCGACCTTGGTGCGCTTGCCGCTGGGCGTGCCACCCTTGAGCCCCAGCTGCATGATGATGGCGGTGACGACACAGATGGCGGCCACGGTCAGCAGCATGTAACGCCCGGCATCTGCGCCGCTGAAGCCGCGGGCCTTGAGTATCGCCGGTATCGTCGAGCCAAGCAGGATCGCCAGTCCGACACCGAGGCCGTTCAGCAGCCCGGTTGCGCCGGATAACTTGCCGCGCGAGTTCTCCGCCGGGTAATCGGCGGCCGTGACGGCGATCATCGCGCCGACCGCGGTGACGCCGATCGCATAGATGAAGCGATACAGGTACAGGTCCTGCTCGTTGCCAGCGAAGCCGTACAGGCCAAAACCGATGCCGGCGATGAAGGCACCGGCCGCGTAGATCGGCCGCCGGCCGAAGCGGTCGGAAAGGGCGCTGACAAAACCGATCAGGCAGAGCGCGACGATCTCCTGCATGGTGACCAGGAATCCGGTGACCCGGCCCTGTTCCTCCAGCGGGATGCCGACGATCTCGTTCAGCACATAGGGCTGCGTGAAGCTGAGGAAGCTCACGATCGGCATGACGATCAGGCTGACGTAAAGGTATGTCCAGGCATTCAGCCCGGTGACGCCCTGTGCAAATTCGATGGGACCGATGCGGAAGGTGCCAGCAGATGAGGGCGAGGGCGGCTGGCTCAATTCGAAATCCTTTCAGGCTGAGTGCGCGGCCTGGCCCCGTGCCGCCGCGCTTTTGCTGGCTGTCCGCACACTCCGGAGGGGGTGCAGCTGCGCACTCTGCTGGCGTCAGCCTTCCCAGTCAACCCGAAATGCGAATCCTTGGCCGTTTCAAGGCTGGAATTGCCCACTGGCCTCTGGCGGGCTGCCGCCAGCTCTGGCACCGTAGCCCTTGCATGCGTCGTATCCAGCCCATCATCGGTGTCATATCCGACCGCCGCACCCTCGGTCACCATGCTTTCCAGGTGCAGGGCGAGAAGTACCTGCGGGCCGTGGTCACCGGTGCAGGCGGTCTGCCGCTCGGTATTCCCTGCCTCGGTGAAGGTTTCGACTCGCCGGCCATTCTGGATGCAATCGACGGGCTGCTCCTCACCGGTTCGCCATCGAACGTCGAGCCCCGTCACTATCGCGGTGCAGCGAGCCGGGCGGGAACGATGCACGATGCGGAGCGCGACCTGCTTGCCTTCGCGCTGATTCCTGCCGCCATCCGTGCCGGCCTGCCGGTGCTGGCGATCTGCCGCGGCTTCCAGGAGCTCAACGTGGCCTTTGGCGGTACCCTGCACCAGGAGTTGCACGCTGTGCCTGGCTATGGCCGGCATCGCGAGGACAAGGGGCAGCCGGTTGAACGGCAGTACGCCCCGTCACACGAGGTGCGCTTTGCCGCCGGTGGCCTGCTGGCACGAATCACGGGCTGCGATTCGGCACGGGTCAATTCCCTGCATAGCCAGGGCATCGACCGGCTGGGGGAGGGGCTGCTGGTCGATGCGCTTGCGCCGGACGGATTGATCGAAGCGGTCACCGTGGCCGCTGCGCCGGGTTTCGTGCTCGGCGTGCAATGGCATCCGGAGTGGCGCGTGCAGGAGAGCGAGGTCTCGATGGCAATTTTCCAGGCGTTTGGCGACGCCTGCCGGAGTTATCGGTCATGAGCGCAGGCAACGGCGAAAGCATGAATGAGGAACAGCTGCGGCAGTGGCTGGTCGACCACAAGATCGACGAGGTCGAGGCGGTGGTCCCAGACATGGCTGGCGTTGCGCGTGGCAAGTACATGCCGGCCCGCAAGTTCACCGAGCAGGGCGGTATGCGCCTGCCGGAATCGGTGTTCATCCAGTCGGTCACCGGCGAGTACATCGACGACTATCTCGAGGACAACATCGTCGATCCGGTCGACCGCGACATGATCACGAAGCCGGATCTCGCCACGCTGCGCCTCGTGCCCTGGGGCGAGGAGCCGACCTGCTGCGTCATCCACGACTGCTACACGCAGGAAAGGCAGCCTGTCGACATCGCGCCACGGCAGGTGCTACGGCGCATCGTCGGGATGTTCCATGCCGAAGGCCTGGTACCGGTCGTGGCGCCTGAGATCGAGTTTTACCTGGTCAAGCGCAACACTGATCCCGACTATCCGCTGGAGCCGCCCGTCGGCCGCTCCGGACGCAAGGAAACCGTGCGCCAGCCCTACAGCATGGACGCAGTGGACGAGTTCGAGCCCTTCATCCAGGACATCTACGACTATTGCGAAGTGCAGCGCCTGCATGTGGACAACCTGGCGCACGAGACCGGTACCGCGCAGCTGGAGATCAACTTCCAGCACGGCGATCCGGTCGAGCTCTCCGACCAGATGTTCCTGTTCAAGCGCACCGTGCGCGAAACCGCCATGCGCCACGAGATCTATGCCACCTTCATGGCCAAGCCCATGGAGCACGAGCCTGGCAGTTCGATGCACTGGCACATCAGCCTCCGGCGTGCCAGCGATGGCAGCAACGCATTTTCCAATCCCGACGGTTCGGAGAGCGAACTGTTCCGCCAGTTCATCGGCGGCATCCAGAAGTACGGGCCGGATGCCACGCTGCTCAGCGCGCCGTACGTCAACTCATACCGGCGCTTCACCCGGCATCTGTCGGCGCCGATCAACCTGCAGTGGGGCTATGACAACCGGACGGTCGGCCTGCGCGTGCCGCATTCGGATGCGGATAACCGCCGTATCGAAAACCGCCTGGCCGGCGCCGACGTGAATCCCTACCTGGCGATTGCCGCGTCGCTGGCCTGCGGACTGCTCGGCCTCCGGGAGCGGACGGAGCCGACGGCGCCCGAGGCGGGCAGTGCCTACAACCGGCCGTTTGCGCTGCCCGGCAGCCTGTCCGATGCGCTGAGGCGCTTCGAGCGGAGCGAGCAGCTGCGGCCGCTGCTCGGCGACCGCTTCATCAAGATCTATACCGCCATGAAGAGGCAGGAATACCAGGCGTTCTTCGAGGTGATCAGCCCCTGGGAACGCGAGTACCTGTTGCTCAACGTATGAATGACCAGGATCTGCAGCGCTGGCAGCAGCTCGACCGCGAGCACTTCCTGCACCCCTTTACCGATCACCGCGAGCTGGGGCTGCGCGGGACGCGGGTGATCACCCGTGCGGAAGGTGCATACCTGTGGGATGCGGCGGGGAACCGCCTGCTCGATGCGATGTCTGGCCTGTGGTGCGTTAACCTCGGTTACGGCCGGCAGGAGCTGGTCGCGGCAGCCACGCAGCAGCTGCAGACCCTGCCTTACTACAACAGCTTCTTCCAGTGCACCCATCCGCCGGCCATTGAGCTGGCGGCAGATCTGTGCGCCATCGCACCGCCGGGTTTCAACCGCGTGTTCTTCACCAACTCCGGTTCGGAAGCCAACGACACCGTGATCCGGCTGGTGCGCTACTACTGGTCATTGCTCGGCAAGCCGGACAAGCAGGTGATCATCGCCCGCCGCAATGCCTATCACGGCAGCACGGTCGGTGCCGCCAGCCTCTGCGGCATGCCATGGATGCACGCGCAGGCGGGCCTGCCGATTCCCGGGATCGTGCACATCGAGGAGCCTTACTGGTTTGGCCAGAATGCGATCGAGGATCCCGAGGCATTTGGCCGGCATGTGGCCCGACAGCTTGCCGCCACGATCGACAGGCTGGGCGTGGACAAGGTGGCGGCCTTCATCGCCGAGCCGGTGCAGGGTGCCGGTGGTGCAATCATCCCGCCGGCCAGTTACTGGCCCGAGATCCAGCGGATCTGCGACGAGCATGGCATCCTGCTGGTGGCAGATGAAGTCATCACCGGATTTGGCCGGCTCGGCCAGTGGTTCGGCAGCCAGCACTTCGGCATCCGCCCGGACCTGATGTCCTTTGCCAAGGGCGTAACCTGCGGCTACCAGCCGCTGGGCGGGGTCATGGTCGGCGATCGGGTCGCCGAGGTCCTGGTGGCGAAAGGTGGCGAGTTCTTCCATGGCTTCACCTATTCGGGGCATCCGGTAGCGTGTGCGGTAGCCCGCGCAAACCTGCGGCTGATGCGCGAGGAGCGGGTCATCGAGCACCTGCAGGCGAGCCTGATCCCGGCCTTCAGTCGTCGCTGGCAGCAGCTCGGTAGCCATCCGCTGGTGGGCGAGGCCCGTTCGGCCGGGCTGATCGGTGCGCTGGAACTGGTGAGCGACAAGTCTGCACGGCGGCGTTTTGCGAAAGAGCTGAGAGCCGGTGAGCGCTGCCGGGATTTCTGCATCGAGCAGGGACTGGTGATGCGTGCCGTGGGCGATACCATGATCGTCGCACCGCCCTTCATCCTTACCGAGACACAGCTCGATGAACTCGTCGACAAGGCCTGGCGGGCGCTCGACCTGACGCAGCAGGCGCTGGGTGCGGCAGCCGGCGCGTGATCGCGGACGCCCAGCCGGCATCCTGGTATGTCGCGACGGCGCGCGGTGGGCGTGAACATCCGCGGCTGCAAGGTACTGTCAGTGCCGACGTCTGCGTGGTCGGTGCGGGCTATACCGGCCTGTCCACCGCGCTGCATCTCGCCGAGCGCGGCTATTCAGTGGTGGTGCTGGAAGCGCAGCGGGTCGGCTTTGGCGCCTCGGGCCGCAATGGCGGACAGATAGGCACTGGCCAGCGACGCGATGAGGCCTGGCTGGAGGCGCGTTTCGGCCGTGACACCGCACGGCAGCTGTTCCGCCTCGCCGAGGAATCAAAGGTGCTGGTCCGGACGCGCATCAGCCGCCATGCGATCGACTGTGAGCCGGGCACCGGGCAACTGCTCTGCGCCGCCAGGCCGGCGCATATGGAGGCCTTGAAGCGCCGCGCCGACAAACTGGCCCGCGACTACGACTATCCGCACCAGCGTTTTATCGGCCGGCCCGAGTTGTCCGGGATGCTCGGCAGTCCGCTGTACCCTGGCGCGAGCCTGGATGCGCAGGCGATGCACCTGCACCCGCTGAACTATGCGCTGGGACTGGCCCGTGCCTGTACCGAAGCCGGTGTGCGGATCTTCGAGCAATCCTCGGTCACGGGCTATGGCGGCAATGCGCCGGTGACCGTGCGAACCAGCGGCGGTGAGGTGCAGGCGCGCAGCGTGGTGCTGGCCTGCAATGCCTATCTCGATCGGCTCGAGCCGCGCCTGGCGGCAACCATCATGCCGATCAACAATTTCATCATCGCCACCGAGCCGCTTGGCGAGCAGCGCTGCCGCTCGCTGGTCCGCGATCCGGTTGCGGTGCATGACACGCTGTTCGTGCTGAACTATTTCCGCCTGTCAGCAGACGGGCGCCTGATCTTCGGCGGCGGCGAGAATTACCGGCGGCATTTCCCGGCCGACATCGGCGGCTTCGTGCGCCGGCACATGCTGCGCGTCTTTCCGCAGCTCGGCGAGGTGAAGATCGATTATGCCTGGGGCGGGCGGCTGGCAATCACCATGAACCGCATGCCGCATCTCGGACGGCTGCGGGGCGACGTCTACTTCGCCCAGGGATATTCGGGTCACGGCGTGGCCATGGCCACGCTCGCCGGTCAGCTGCTCGCAGAGGCAGTGGCCGGCTCGGCAGAACGCTTTGACGTGTTTGCGCGGCTGCCACCGCCGCCCTTTCCGGGTGGCACCCTGCTGCGCTGGCCGGGACTGGTGCTCGGCATGCTCTGGTATGCCATGCGCGACCGCCTGCCGTAGGCGGGCCCTGCAGGAGCGGCCGGGGCCGCTCCTGCGCAAGCCTCAGATCTTCGAGCTGTAAATGTTCCAGAGCCTGGCGATCGAGGCCAGTTCCTGGCCCTTGACCTGGGCGAAGGCCTTGCGTGCCTCGGCGCCATTCTTCTTCAGCACATGGGCCCGGCCGATCAGCATCCATGCGTCGTCCGTATCCGGCAGGCCACCCTTCTGGATGGCCCGATTGGCGGCAGCCATGGCCTTGTCGGTCTGTCCATAGCTCATGAGCACTTCAGCCAGCTGCAGTTCGGGCAAACCCTGTCTGGAGTTGGCGGCAGCCTGCTCGAGTTTCGGCAGGTTCTGTTGCTGCACCTTCAGGCGCGTACGCGCGTCGTTCATGATGCGCTGGTTGCGTGCATCTCCGGCCGCCAGCACGTTCTTGCTGCTGCCGGCTTCCATGGTTTTCAGCGCTTCGCCGGGCAGGCCGGCCTGGATCGAGACGATGGCCGACTCGGTGAAGAGATCCGGCTTGTCCATCAGATCGAGCTGGGACATCAGGCGGTATACGTTGAGTGCGATACGGTCGTCACCGGCGGCCTGCTTGCGCAACGCGCTGGACAGCAACTGCCAGTTCTCCTTGGTGGGGTATGCCGTAACCAGCGTGGTGGTGATCCTGTTGACCGCGGCCGTGTCGCCGAGTGCGCCGTAGGATTTCAGCAGGATGCGCAGCCAGTTCTCCTCAGGCCGCTTGCCAGCCGCCTGCGCATTGCGCATCGCGATCTCGGTGGCGCTGATCGCCTTCTTGTCATCGCCGCCGAGCTGGTAGGCCTGGCCGAGCATGGCGTACATGTCCGGATCCTTCGAGCCGGTTTCCTTGAGCCAGCGCGTGCTGTACGCGATGGTCTTTTTCACGTCCCTCGGGAAGCTGAGCTGGGCGATCTGCTTGATCCGGTCATTGGTCTGGGCCGGGGTCAGCTGTCCGGAAGCCAGGGTGCGCTCATAGGCTGCGGCTGCCGCCGTATAGTTCTTCTGCTGCAGGTAAACGTAACCGTACATTTCCGCGATCTTCAGCTGCTCGAGCTTGCTGGTTCCGCTGATTGCCTCGGCTTCCTTGAGCTTCGCCAGCGCTTCGGTGTTCTTTTTCTGCTTGCTGGCATTCAGCGCATCCTGCAGCAGCTTGCCGACCTTCTCGCCAACCTTGGCGCCTGCCGCCTGGGCATGTGCAGCGGGGACGACCAGCAGGCTGCCGGAAAGGCCGAGGCCGATGCTCGCGGCCAGGCAAAGGATCATCAGAAGTTTCTTGGGCATGGGCACAGTCTCCAGATTCATGTGGTCGGGCAAGCGTGCGGTTGCCCGTCGTTGCAATACTCAGGGCTGTTGTGCGGTGTGGATCAGCCAGAGCTGCGTGAGCAGCGAGTAGTCAGGCTTTTTCACCAGGCCAAAGGCAGCTTCCGCCTTCGCACGGTCGCCGGCAGCAAGGAAGGCGCGTGCCAGCGAGAGGTTGGCATCATCCTGGCTCTTGACCCCACCCTTGGCGATGCCGCGCTCGATGGCCTCGACAGCCTTGGCTGGCTGATCGTAACTCAGGAAGGCCTCACCCAGCTTGACGTCGGCTTCGCCGGCCTTTGAGGCAATCGCCTCCTTCTCGAACTGCGGCAGGGTCTTGCGATCCTCTGCAACCTGGCGTTTTGCCGCCTCCAGCATCTCCGCGCTCTTCTGCTTGTCGCCGCTGGTGTCGAGGATCTTCAGCGCGTAGCCGCGTTCCATGAACTTCAACGCCTCACCCGGCGAACCGGAGCGCAGGGCGACATTGGCTGCTTCGGTGAAGTCGTCGGCGCTGTCCATCGCCTCCACGACATACAGCAGGCGAAACACCTGCAGGATTTCCAGTTCCTTGGTGCTGGCCTGGCGGAGGAGGCTGGAAGACAGGGTTATCCAGTGCTCCTTGCGGGGGAAGTGGCGCACCAGCTCAACGGTTGCCTCGATGACGCAGGGGTCATTCCTGAGCTTGCTGCAGGAGTTCTGCAGGATCAGCAGCCAGTTCTCCTCGGGCTTCTGCCCGGCCGCCACGGCGCCGGCGGTGGCTTCCTTCATGTAGCTGGAGGCAGCAGCGAAATCATCCTTGAAGTAGCTGGCCTGTCCGACCAGGCCGAGCATGATCGGGTCGCGCGTGCTGCTCGCGTCCAGCCAGCGCTTGCCATAGCCCACGACCTTGTCCAGGTCGCGCAGGTCCGGCTGAAAATAGAGCTGCGCCAGCAGCCTGAGCCGGTCATTCACCTGTTCCGCAGGCAGGAAGCCCGAGTCCAGGCCGCGTTCATACAGTTGTGCTGCATCCTTGTACTTGGACTGCTTCAGGGCGACGAAGCCGAGCAGTTCATCGACCTGGAACTGCTCGAACGGTGTCTTGCCAGCAACGGCATCCGCCGTGCGCAGTTCGGTCTCGGCTTCCGCAAACTTGCCCTGGTTGGCCAGGTCGAGGCCGGCCTTCAGGGGTTTCATGACTTTCTTGCTGATCGTCTGGGGCTTGTCAGCTGCCTGTGATGCGGGTGAAAGGACCAGCCCCCCCAGCAGGAGGCAGAGGCTTGTGATGGCCGCAATCACTGTCGCGCGGGATAGGCTTCGCATGCTGTGGTCTCCCTGTCTGGCTATCGGCAATGACCGGTGACGCGCAAGAATACTCCCCAGCGGGGTGAACGGGCGCTGAACCGGTCAGTCGGACGGTCTATGGCGGGGCTGGTGTCGCGGCATGGGCGGAGGCCCGGGTCGGGCAGAACGACTATTCGAACTGCTCGTTGCCGATCAACCCCATCTTCTCGATGCTGTTGCGCTGTGCGCTGGCCAGCACCTGCACCACGTAGTCGTACTTGACGCGCGCATCCGGCCTGATGGCTACCTGCGGTTGCGGGACTTTTGCCGCCTCGGACTTGAAATAGCGCTCGAGCGTATCGAGATTGGGAACCGGCGTGCCGTTCCACAGGATCGTGCCGTCATAGTCGATGACGATCTCGATCAGTTCAGGCTGGACATCCGGCACGGTATTGTCCGGGCGCGGCATGTCGAGTTTTACCGCATGCGTCATGATCGGCAGCGTCACGATGATCATGATCAGCAGCACGAGCATCACGTCGATCAACGGCGTGGTGTTCATCTCGATCATCGGGTCGTTTTCGCCGCCCGTGCCTACCGACATGCCCATTGAAGATGACCTCTGCTGATCCGGTCCTGCCGCTCAGTTGCGCGCAGAACCGCGGTCGGGTTCTGAAATAAAGCCGATTTTCTGGATGCCGCCCTTCTGCAAGGCCAGGATCACGCGACCGACATGTTCGTAGCGCCCGGCACGGTCACCACGAACGTGTACTTCGGGTTGCGGAACCGTGGTCGCTGCACTGCGGATCAGTTCGGCCAGAACCTGGTTGTCGGGCACGAGCGAATCCTTCCAGTACACCTTGCCCTGCCGGTCGATGGCCACCGTGATGTTTTCCGGCTTGGTCTGGGTGGCGATGTTGGTCGCCTTGGGGAGATCCAGGTTGACGGTCTTGGTGATGACCGGCACGGTGATCAGGAAGATGATGAGCAGCACCAGCATCACGTCGACCAGCGGCGTGGTGTTGATGGCCGACATCACCGGATGGTCTTCACCATCACCAGCCTGGATATTCATCCCCATGCGCGTACTCTCCCTTTGCGCCTACTTCTGCTTGCTGCTGACCAGGGTCGCGTACAGATCGTTGGTGAAGTAACGATACTGGTCGAGGATGGCCTTGTTACGGCGCAACAGCAGGTTGTAACCGAGCACCGCCGGCACGGCGACGGCCAGACCGATGGCAGTCATGATCAGTGCCTCACCGACCGGACCGGCAACCTTGTCGATGCTGGCCTGGCCAGCCACGCCGATCGCGATCAGTGCGTGGTAGATGCCCCACACCGTACCGAACAGACCGACGAACGGAGCCGTGGAACCCACCGATGCCAGGAATGACAGGCCACCCTGCAGTTCATTGTTCAGGCGATCGACATTGCGCTGCAGGTTGCCGCTGATCCAGTCGGCGAGCGGTACCTTGTCGGTGAGCTTGCCTTCGTGGTGGCTGCTCGCATTGATGCCGCTTTCAACCAGCGTGCGATAGGCGTTGTCGCTGCCCGTCAGCTTCTGCAGGCCATCCGTCAGTGATGTCCCCGTCCAGAAATCGCGGTTCGCCTGCCGGGCCTGCTTGAGCATCCGCGCCTGGTCCCAGAGCTTGGTGAGGATCAGGAACCACGAATACAGCGACATGCCCACCAGGATGATGAGCGTGCCGCGGGCGATGAAGTCGCCCTGCGCCCACAGGGCCGCGAGACCGTAGGGGTTTTCAGCTTCATTGGCAGGCAGCGCCTCGGCGGCTGCTTCAGTTGTATCAGGTGCTGCATCGAGCAGCAGATCATCGGTGGTACCCGACAGATCCGCTGCACCCGGATCAACCGCATCGCCGGGCATCACGTCCAGCGCCGGATCTGCGGGCGGAGTCGCCGCGTCGGTCGCCGTGTTCTGTGCCAGCTGAATGTTCTCGCCTGCCATAGCTCGCCTACCTTGTGTTTA